>NZ_JAGPUP010000562.1:0-189878 GCF_018069605.1 Microvirga sp. HBU67558
CCTTACGACCGGTCGCATGTGGGTCTGAACAGCGCTCAACGGAGATGCTGGAGATGGATTACAAAGTCGAACTCGGGGGCCAAGCACTCCATCGAGCGGAACACAAGGACCATTAGGACCATTGGGACAACGGGCCTGCTATCTGTCAGGAGCGCTTCCGTGAGTACGCCCGCAACGCAATGAGGCGACTCGACGACGAAATTGGTGTCCTACGGCTGAACCCTAGAACAGTGTAGGAGCAGGCCCAAAACCGAGTTTTCCAGAGAAAACCCCGACGCCAAGGGGCAAGGAGACCCCGCTCAGCCTGAGCACCCGAGCCGGGCTCTGCGGGCGCAGATTGCCAAGTAGAGGGCGAGAGAGATTGGGGTGACTATCTCCATATTCTTGATTTCTGAATCGAAATCTCCTGGCTAAAGCGGCTCTTTCATTTGCTCCCTTACTCTCATGCGTTTCGAGCATCGGCGCGAAGAGAGACAGAGACGGGAGTTGTCCCAAATCCCAAGTGGAACACTTTCGCCGCCGAAGCGATTTACACTGTGACGGTGTTCACCCGTCAACTTAGCAAAATCCATCGAACAAGCCCCGATGACTGGTTTACAGTCACCGGCTAAATTTTTCGCGCCATGATTAGCACAAGCATAAGTCTCTACTTGGTGTACAAGTACGCTCAATTATTTTTGCCTGCACAGTTTTGCATCCTACCTATAAAGGGTTACTCTCCTTTGGATTAGGGAACGGCATTCTACGTGTGAACGTATTTCTAACAACAACACTGCAATTCCGCAGTGCCATATTAAACGTAGATCAGTGTAGGTGAACTATGAAGCGTTCGTACGCTCTTGTTGTGTCCAGCGTAGCCCTGTTCTTGGCTTCCTCTTTTACCGCTTCTGCCCAAATCATCAGAACAGGCCAACAATGCGTGCCTGCGGTTGCCAACCCCTCAATGTATCGCAACTGCCGTCTGCATATTGTCCAGGGTAATGAAGTTTGCCGCTGCGCCATTGCCCCCCAAGCGCTCCGCCAGCGCATGGACCGGCAGAATGAGCCTGATGATCTGAGCACCGGCTCCATCAGTTCCCCTAGAGTGAATGGCGCGGTGGGCAGCATCGGAACAGCCGGTGGGGGCCGCAATGCAGGCCCGAACGGAACCCTCGGGAATATTGGCACTCAGAGCACAGCCGGGACCGGCATTGCAGCCAGCGGAGCAAGCAGCGTCGGTGCGCCCGGTAATGTTGGCGTACGTGGAGCCGCTGGTCCAGTGAGCAACGGAGGCGCAGTCAGCAACACTGGTGTCAGTGGCTCTGTCAGTGGGATCGGCAGTACAGGCGCAGGTGCTGGCGTTGGAACCAGTGGCGCGGCTGGCACCGTCGGAGGCGTGGGGGCTGGCAGCGCCGTCGGAACTGGCAGCACCACTGGAAGCAGCGGCGCTGTTGCCGGCAATAGCGGCACCGGTGGGAACGGCAGCACAAGAGGCTCTGGTAGCTCTACCGCCGGCGGTAGCAGCAACGTTGGAGGTCCGGGCAATCCGGGCAACGACAAAGGCGTTGGCAATGCGGGCGAGAGCCCCAATGGCCGCGACTTTGGTGGTGGCACGCAAGGCCGGAGCGACGCGGGCGGCAATGGCTCCAACGGCCATGGCGGCGGCCACGCTGGCGGAGCCGGCAACCCCGGCAATGACCGGAGCGTCGGCGGGGCTGGCGAGAGCCCGAACGGTGGTGACTTCGGCGGTGGAACGCAGGGCCGCAGCGATGCGGGCGACAAAGGGGGCAACGCGGGTGGAAACGGGAATGGCGGCAACGGCGGTGGACGCGGCGGTAGGGGTTGAAAACCCATGGGGATGAAAACATCCCTTGTTCAGTCGCTTCACTGTCCTGTGTAAGCTGACCTGCTTGAGGCGAGATGGGCCCTTGGCTCGATGATGAGCCAAGGGCCTTCACGCGATGGATCAATGTCCAAGCGGCGGCAGCCGCAGCTTAGAACGCTTAAATCTCGCGCCGACCGATCAAGACGGGGGCGGCGGGGAACTGGCATTGGGCGAGGCTTCCTGCCCTCGTAAGCCAAGAGCCTGTTGCAAATTCGAGCTGAGGCTGTTGAGAGGGACGAACTCATACTGCGAGACCGTTATGCATCGTCCCTCAATGCTTGCCATCACCACGGCGTTGGCAGAAAGCTGTTGGCTTTCGCCTGCTGGGGCGCTCGTTGAACTTCGACGGGCCTCGTCCGGACTACCCTCCTTCGTCACAGCGATGACGTACCAGACGTTTCCGGTTTTCGCCGCTTCGGCCAATAACCGCGCTCGTTGCTTAGTCTCGTTCAACGCCTTGCGACGCTCTTCAATGGACTCACCCCGTGTGAAGGCGAGATTGGGGGGCGTGTCTCCGCTTTCGCCGTAGGGATGAACGAAGTTCAACGTCATCCGCAAGCTGTCAGCCTTAACCTCGGTGACGGGAAGCGCTGCAGCTTCTTTACGCCCCTGGACAAACTCGCGCACGGCCACATCGCAGGACCGGAACTCATCCGGTTCCTGCACAGCTTGCCGAGGCTCTGACTTGGCCTGGGGAGGAGGGTTGCGTTTCCGGGATGGTGCGCCCTCCGCGCCAGCAGAGAAGGCAAGAACACAAGCGACAGCTAACGGGAAAACTCGCACCATGGCTCCTTCCTCCTGACATCAGGAAGAACGTCCCCAACCCAGCCTAAGGCCAAGCTGCTTGGTTCGTAACGAGTCCCCAGCCGAGATGGCTACGCTCAGGAAAACAACGTTCAGGCCGGTTCTTAGTTGCTGAGCGGTCTTTCAACCGCTTAGCGCTGCCGTTCTGGATATCCTGCAACCAGCCAGACAGGATCAACTCTCGCCCTTGTGCTTCAGCGCACTTATGTCGTGGCAAGCTCTCGTGACAACAGGCTTCTCGTCACCAGACAAATCCGGGCCAAGAAGTACGCTATAGCGGGTTCGGGTCCCAAGATGCACTGCCTCACATACTTCTGCAGCTCTCCAATGCGTCGTTCTCGGATTAACGAATGACGGAAGCAATCCTGGCAAAGGCCTTATCTGTCAGTTGCCAGGAAGGACTTGCACTGTCGCCTTCAACTAAGTCGATATACATATGAAATGTTTCACACAGCCTCTCAGCGGGCTCTTGTGGAGTTATCTGAGCCATATCGCTCCTGACCGGTTGGGAAATCGAATCTCGGCGCGCGAAGTTGATTAGTGAATGTGGAAATAATGGATAGAGGTGGGTCTACCGCATTGGCCTACGTTCTTTCTGCAATTGCCCATCGTCTCCATGACCTGCTCAGCGACATCTAGCCAAGCTGGAGCAACTTCGGCTCCATCGTTGTTGGTTGGCTCTCTTGAAGTTGTGTACCAACGAGTTGTTTGTAGATTTCGCAGGTGCAAACGAAACATTGAGTATTTCCCATGTGGTAGCTCGTCATAAGGTGAGCATTCCTATCGACGAGCGCCGTGAGTTATTCAAAACACTGAAAGCATGATCAATGGCTGACATTCTCGGGAAAGCCCGTCCCAACGACCTCATAGGCACAATCTTATCGGATCGGATCATTGGATTTGATGGAGACGACATACTACTCGGGTTGCTCGGTAATGATACCATCTACGGAGACGGTGGGTTTGATCGTATCGACGGACAAGATGGCAATGATGTAATCAGAGGGGGGGGAAGCCAGCTCGACTATATCGCCGGTGGTCGCGATAATGATCGCATTTACGGTGATGACGCAAACGACCAGCTTATAGGCGAAGCGGGAAATGACACCATCTTCGGTGGCCGCGGCGACGACTATGCGGCGGGAAATCCAGGGGATGATTCGATCGCTGGCGGGGCAGGCGACGATTTCTTCGTTGGAGAGGCAGGCAATTATGTTGTCCGTGGCGATTCCGGCAATGACTTTGTCGCTGGTGGAGATGGCGACGACCGTGTTCTAGGCGGAACCGGACGTGATCTCGTCGACGGAGATCTCGGAAACGACCTGCTCTACGGCCAAGCCGGAAATGACGTCCTAAACGGCGATGCTGGAGACGATAGGCTTGTCGGTGGACCGGGAAGCGACGCATTCCACTTCGGCGATGCATTGTCTCCATCGAACGTTGATCGGATTGTCGACTTCAATGTAGCCGAAGATACGATCCGTCTGGAGGACAGGATCTTCAACCGTGCAGGACCAACCGGCACGTTATCTGCCGAAGCCTTCCAAGTCGGGGCAAGAGCGCAAGATGCTGATGATCGAGTTATCTATGACTCGACGACCGGCGCACTCTATTATGATCGAGACGGTAGCGGTTCATCAAACCAGGTGAAGTTTGCACAGCTCAGCAGCGGCTTGGCATTGACGAGCGACAACTTCCTATTGGTCTAAAGCTCAGACCCAATTACGTGATGGCGGGAAATTCAAAGGGCGGCGGTTGAGCCGCCCCTATTCGCAGCGGTCATCTGATGAGCCTTGAACCATTCACGTCCCATCCCATACATGATCGATGCTCTTCCGGTCGACGTCCTTCCGGCGCTAAACGACGTCCTGCTCCTGCTGGACATCTTCAGGGCGGTCTGGGCCTCGGTGCGTACTCGCGCTCTCAAAAGGTCACTCAAGTTAGAGCTTGATCGCGGGTCCTAGAGGAATAGGAAAACACGGCCTAAACGTCAGTCCAAAAAGGCATGGCCAGGTTGCAGAATGTCTTTCACAGTTGCTTGGCTACGGTTCTACTAATCCAAAAGCGTCGGAGCGGGCGTCTACTGCCGAATTCTGGACTTCTGAAACGCAATCTCTTGGTCAAATCCAAATCTGCTAGAGAAGCAACTTGTCCAATAGAAATGAAACCGCGTGAGAACCAGACAAATCGCGGAAACCAAATACACAGTATTAAGCCGAGTGGCAGGAAAATTTTCGATAGGATAGTTCAATCGCGAAAGGCTGGAATGGTTCAATCTGAGTTCTTGCGCGAGATTTTACGAAAATTCCAATGCCGTTCTATTGCGGAAATACGGCCAAGGTCGGCCCAGTGCCATTTCCAGACTTTCAACAGTTGGCAAATCCAATCCACTCGAGAGACACATGAACGCCAGATGCTCGGATATGGTTATGCCGTCTGGCAAGCGTTCCGGATTCCACAACTAGCGAACAAATCAAGAACATTTCCATAGTATCCCAGCCTTGGAACCAATAACCTCGCTCTTCTTGATGAAGGTGACGATGACTGGCCAGACCCACACCGTATCCGACCCGAACGAAACGAATGCTCACGTCATAGCGGTGATCGAGGCTTGTAGGGATGTCCCAATCTGGCGATCAGGGCTCTCCTTACCAAGCAGGAGATACTGGAGCAGCGGATCGGTCGTCCGGCATCGGCGCTTTCGTTCGGATACGTCCGCGGCCGCACCAGGGTCGCGCCAAGACAGTCCGGCTGACGCGCCGCCCGGCTCCGGAGGTCCGCTCACATGCGGCATGGTCGTTCGAAATGGTCCCGGCGCATGATGTCCCCCGAGATTGCCGGCCGGCTCTGCTGGCATCCCTACGCCGGACCCGGCGCTTGCTCACGAGATCGCTGGCCGATATCCCGATCGGGTGCCCCGAGTACAAACAGTCCGACCGTGTGGCAACCGAAATCGACGGACTGGCGAGGATCCTGACGGGCGATGCGACCTATTACTACCGCGACGGTCATCCACCCGATGCGCCGGACGGGACCTGTCGCACGGTAAGGGCCTTGGAACTCGACAAGCGGTCCTGAAGCTTTCCGTCGACGCGGATCGGACTATATCGCTGACACATACACGGTGTCCTGCGTGAATGCTGTTGCAAGGTGGATCATGAGTTTCGACACGTTCGAGGCGTCCTTGTCTTATTCCAGTCCCCCTGAAGGCTGGAGCCGAGCATTGCAGGCCCTCTGGTGGGACGCCCGCGAAGATTGGGAAAGGGCTCACGGCCTTGTCCAGATGGACGAGGCTGACCGTCAATGCGCCTGGGTCCATGCCTATCTGCATCGGAAGGAAGGCGATCTCTCGAATGCAGCCTACTGGTACAGGCGAGCGGGCCAGCCCGTCGCGACCGGTTCCCTCACCCAGGAGCGGCAAGCGATTGCGGACACTTTGATCCGCGACGCGTCACGCGCGGAGTGACCGCGGCCGAGCCGTGCAAGGCAGGCCTGCAAAAGAGCGATCCTGCCACCAGATCAATGTCATTGGGGTCCGAGCCCCTCTGACAATCTCCCAGGAGGTTGCGATGTCGGACTCTCTCACCTGACGAGCGCGTGTGCCGTGCTCCGAACTTGGGAGATACCCATACAGATTCCATTCGATGACATCGGCCTGACGGCGAGCTTCCTCGCTCGCCCTTCTCACAAACCGACGCAGAGTATGCCGGATGTGCGCGACGATGGCCTCTCGGCCGGACGTCATGGTCATCCAGGGCTGTCAGCACGACGACCGCACATGGGATCTCGAATGTTCAGGAAAACCGCCAAGCTCATCTTCTTCCTCTGGCAGAGCCGGCAACCAGAATTTGGGATACGGCCATGGCAAGCCGTGGAAGTACAAGAAGTGGAAGGGATACAAGGGCGGACGCCACCGGGATCACGGCGGGTATCCTCCCTACGAGCATGGATACCGCCACCCGGGGCACTACCGGCCGCCTAGCGTGCAGGGCCTCATCGTCGATGTCCTCCTGCGTCGAGTGCTGCATCGCCGCTGAGGATCGGTCCCAACGAACGTCGGCCCTCGAGTGTGGAAGCGGAGCATTCGCTTACGTCTCAGGAATGCCAGGAGCAGCCCTTTGTCGCAGGTCTTCAAGTCTATCCGGATTCGTCAGCGAGTTCCCAGAGAAGTCGACGTTCAGACGGAGAGCATTACAGGAGCGGCACTCGATGATGGAACGATGCATCTGAGCGGCTACACGCCAGATTGTCACTGATAGAACGTCCAGAGAAGACTTTCACTGAGTTCTTTCAAGGCCTCGACGGCATCGGGTCGCTCCCGGGCCACCGCAGCAACGATGGCATCGGCAAGCGCGAAGGCAGCGGTCGGCGAATTCGGCAGCAGCCGGTTCCTCGCCGGAGCGAAGAGGGTGATGTCGGCGATGGGGACAAGGGGCGAACTCGGCCCGTCCGTCAGGGCCATGATCGTCGCCCCACGGTTCTTGGCGAGTTTCGCTAGATCGACGGTTCCCCGTGAATAACGCGGAAGCGAGATGGCCAGCACGAGGTCATCCGGTCCCACATTCATCAGGTGCCGGACCGCTTTTTCAGCGCCTCCGCGGGACGATGCGAAGATTACGTTCGAATCGAGATAGAGCGTCAATCCTTCATCCAGATGCGCCGCCACATGGTGGCTTGCCCCGGATCCGACGATGAAGATACGACGGGCGCGCAACAGAACGTCCATGGCCCGGGAGCAGGTTTCCTCATCGACGGCCGCGAGGGTCTCGTCCAGGTTGGCGGCCTGATCCTTGAGAGCTGTCACGAAGGTCGCGAAGGCGGAACTTTTCGTGCTGTGGGCATCGGCGAAACTGTCGACGGGAGCCATCGCCAGTCGCAGCGCCTCGGAGAGCGCCGCCCGGAACTCGCCGTAGCCGGCGTAACCCAGAGAGCGGACGAAGCGTGTCACCGTCGCCGTGGAGGCGCCGCTGCGCTCCGCGAAACCCTCGATCGTCATCGTCGCCGTCTCGAGAGGGTTCTGCAGCACGAAGTCCGCCGCGCGCCGATGTGCGTCACTGAGCGCGGCATACACGAGGGCAATGCGGTGAGCCAGATCCGTCGTCGGCTTCAGGACTTGAGACACGGGCACTCCAGACTGATTGACGTCAGGATATTTTCATGATCTTTAATCTGAGAAAATAAATCTGTCAAAAGCAGTCGCCAAGGGAACCGGAGAGATACTCGATGCGCCGTCCACTCATATTTGCCTTCGTCGCCAGCACCTGCCTGCTCAGCGCTCCCGCATGGGCTCAATCCCTCAAGATCGCGCTCAGCTCCGAGCCGACAGCGATCGACCCACACTACCATGATCTGACACCGAACAATGCCCTGGCGGCTCATATCTTCGACGGATTGACCAAACAGGACGAGAAGCAGAAAGTCCTGCCCAATCTCGCGACGTCGTGGGAGAACGACGGCCAGAATCGTTGGACCTTCAAGCTCCGCCAAGGCGTGACGTTCTCGAACGGCCAGCCTTTCACCGCTGACGACGTGATCTTCAGCTTCTGCCGTACCCTGAAGAACGAGACGGCGATCGCAGGTTCGTTCGCCGACATCACGGGCAACTTCACGGCCGTCGAGGCGCCGGATCCGCACACCATCGTCATCACCACGAAGGCGCCGGACCCGCTGCTGCCGAACTTCCTTTCCGGCCTCGCCATCCTGAACTCGTCCATCCTTCCGCATGACAAGCTGACCTTCGATGTCGCGAAGAACTGCGGCGTCACCGGAGCATGGCCCGTCGTCGGCGACTTCAACGACGGCAAGCTCGCCATCGGCACGGGGCCCTACAAGTTCAAGAGCTACACCAAGGGCACGAGCGTCGAGCTCGAGCGCAACGACAAGTACTGGGGCCCGGCGGAGCCTTGGGCCAGCGTGACCTTCGTGCCGGTCCCCAATGCCGGTCCGCGCCTGGCGGGCCTGCTCGCCGGCGACTACGACGTGATCGAGAACCCGGCTGCGCGCGACGTGTCCCGCATCAAGGACGACAAGCGCTTCGGCCATGTGATCACGCCCTCGACCCGCGTCATCTACTTCCAGCTCGACGTGGAGCGCGAGCCGAGCCCGTTCGTGAAGGCGGAGAACGGCAAGAACCCGCTCAAGGATGCGCGCGTGCGCAAGGCGATGTCGCTCGCAATCGACCGCGACGCCATCATCAAGCGCATCATGGACGGGGCCGCCGAGCCGGCCTATCAGTTCCTGCCCAACGGCATGTTCGGCGCGCTGGAGAACCCGCCGAAGCTCGCCTACGATCCGGCCGCGGCCAAGAAGCTCCTGGCGGAGGCCGGCTATCCGAACGGCTTCCAGGTCACGCTCTCGACTACCAACGACCGTTACATCAACGACAGCCAGATCACGCAGGCCGTTGCCCAGTATCTCACGCAGGTCGGCATCCGCTCCGAAGTGGACGCCATGGCCCGCGCCATCTACTTCCCACGTCGCGCCAAGAAGGAATTCAGCGTGGCTCTCGGCGGCTGGGGCTCCACGAGCGGCGAGGCTTCGTCCTTCCTGAAGCAGTGGGCCGCGACCCCGGACGAAGCGAAGACCATCGGCGGCTCGAACTACGGCGGCTATGCCGATCCGGAATTCGACAAGCTGATCCGCACGGCGATCACCACCCTCGATGACGCCAAGCGGGCCGAGCTTCTCAAGCAGGCCGGAACGAAGGCCATCGAAGGCGGCGCGTTCATCCCGCTGCACTTCGAGAGCACCATCTGGGCCTACAAGGCGAACCTGAACTACATCGGCCGCGCGGACCAATTCACGATGGCCATGCAGGTCAAGCCCGCGAAGTAAGCAAGCCGTGAACGAACCCGCGAGCAGATCGGAACGCCTCCCATGACGGCCTACATCCTGCAACGCCTAATCCAGAGCGTCCTGGTTCTGCTCGCGGTTTCCATCGTGGTCTTCCTCGCCGTCTATGGCATCGGAGACCCGATCGAGCTCCTGGTGCCGCCACAGGTCAGCGCCGCCGAACGCATGGTCATGATCCAGCGCCTCGGGCTCGATCTGCCGGTCTGGCAGCAATATCTCGGCTTCCTGGGCAAGGCCCTGAAAGGCGATCTCGGCTTCTCCTTCGTCCATGGCGTTCCGGCGGTCGATCTGATCCTGGCGCGGCTGCCGGCCACCTTCGAGCTCGTCCTCCTGGCCATGAGCCTTGCCGCAATCATCGGCATTCCGCTCGGTCTCCTGGCCGGGCTCAATCCCGAGAGCCGTCCGAGCCGCGCCATCATGGCTGGAACGATCCTCGGTTTCTCCCTTCCGAGCTTCTGGAAGGGCATGATGCTCATCCTGCTCTTCAGCGTCTTCCTCGGTTGGCTGCCGACGGCGGGGCGCGGAGAGACGGTTTCCGTGTTCGGCATTCCGACGAGCCTGCTGACCCTCGATGGCCTGAAGCATCTTGCCCTGCCCGCCCTGAACCTCGCCATTCCGAACATGGCCCTGATGATCCGCCTCGTGGCGGCGGGCACCACGGAAGCGATGACGCAGGATTACGTGAAATATGCCCGCGCCAAGGGCGTGCGCCGCAAGCGCATCGTCGGGCGGCATGTGCTGCGTAACATCCTCATTCCCGTCGTGACGGTGGCCGGCATGGAATTCGGCAGCCTCGTGGCCTTCTCGACCATCACCGAGACCGTGTTCGCCTGGCCGGGCATGGGCAAGCTCCTCATCGACAGCATCTACCAGCTCGACCGCCCCGTAGTCGTCGCCTATGTGATGCTCGCAACGTTCCTCTTCGTCGCCGTGAACTTCCTCGTCGACATTCTCTACGCGGCACTCGATCCCCGCGTGAAGCTGACGGGAGAAATGGCATGACCGCTTCGAAGACGGCGGCCGTGACGGCCGAGGCCGATACGGCGCTGCGCCACAAGGTCCTGCGCCGGATCAAGAGCCGCCCGACGACGCGGGGCGCGGTCGTCCTCTTGGGAATCCTCCTGCTGCTCGCGCTGCTGGCTCCCTTCATCGCGCCGCAGAACCCGCACGACCTCGCGTCGCTGAGCGTGATGGACAACCGCCTTGAGCCCGGAGCGCGGGGGATGACCGGCATCACCTACTGGCTCGGCACCGACGCGCAGGGCCGCGACATGCTCAGCGCCATTCTCTACGGTCTGCGGACCAGCCTTCTGGTCGGCCTCACATCCACCGCAGGCGCGCTCGCCATCGGCATTCTCGCGGGCCTTGTCGCGGCACAGTTCGGCGGAGCCATCGATGCGGCGATCATGCGCGTCGTCGACTTCATGCTCGGCTTCCCGTCGATCCTGATCGCCCTCGTGCTCCTCGCCTCGATCGGGCGCGGCGTCGACAAGGTGATCATCGCCATCATTCTGGTGCAATGGGCGCAATATGCCCGCCTCATGCGCGCGGCGGCCCTCGTCGAGCGGCGCAAGGAATACATTGAAGCCGCGGTCAATTTCGGCCTGCCTACCCGCCACATCATGCTGGCCCATCTCCTGCCGAACTCCATCAGCGCCGTCCTGGTCGTCTCGACGATCAGCATCGCGGGCGCGATCACGCTGGAAGCCACCCTGTCCTTTCTGGGAGTCGGCGTTCCGGTGACGCAGCCGTCCCTCGGCCTTCTGATCGCCAACGGGTTCGAGTTCCTGCTCTCCGGAGAATACTGGATCGCAGCCTTCCCGGGCATCGCTCTCGTGCTCTTGATCATGTCCCTCAACCTCGTGGGCGAGCGCCTGCGCCGCAGCTTCAATGTGAGGGGCCAATGACCTCCCCGTTGCTCGAAGTGCGTGGACTGAGAACCGTCTTCCACGATCTCGCCGGTGCATGGCCGGCCGTCGACGGCGTCGATCTCGTGGTGCAGCCCGGCGAGATCGTGGGGCTCGTGGGCGAGTCCGGCTCCGGGAAGTCGGTGACCGGGTTCTCCCTGGTCCAATTGATCGACGCTCCTGGCGAGATTGTTTCCGGCGACATCCTGTTCAAGGGAGAGGATTTACGCCAGGCGTCCGAAGAACGCCTGCGCGGTCTGCGGGGCGACCGCATCGCGATGATCTTTCAGGATCCGCTGATGACCCTTAACCCGGTCCTCACCATCGGCGAGCAGATGTGCGAGGCGATCCAGGAGCACCGCCCCTGCGGCACGCACGAGGCCTTGGAAGAGGCGTCCCGGACCTTGTCCCGGGTAGGCATTTCCTCTCCCGAGACGCGATTGAAACAGTATCCGCACGAGTTCTCCGGCGGCATGCGCCAGCGCGTGGCGATTGCCACCGCCCTTCTGAACAGGCCCGACCTGATCATCGCCGATGAGCCGACGACGGCGCTGGATGTCACGATTCAGAGCCAGATCCTGTTCGAAGTTCAGAAGCTCAGCCAGGAGACCGGCACGGCGATCCTGTGGATCACGCACGATCTTGCCGTCGTCGCCGAGCTCGCCGACCGGGTTGCCGTCATGTATGCCGGGCGGATCGTCGAGACGGGAACCGTTGACGACGTTCTTGATCGCCCCCGCCACCCCTACACGCTTGGCCTACTCGGCTCCTCGGCCGCGATGGTCGCCCCCGGCGAGCGCCTGAGGCAGATCAACGGCGCTGCGCCCAGCATCGACGCGCGCCCGAGCGGATGCCCGTTCCGGCCGCGATGCGAGCGCGCCATGCCCGTCTGCGCGCAGATCGATCCTCCGTCGCGGGTCATGAGCAACGGGCAGAGCTATCGCTGCCACAATCCCGTGCCCGAAGGCGTTGCCCCATGACCGAGCCCTTCTTCGAGCTGCGCGGCCTCAGGAAGTACTTTCGCGGCAAGGCGACCATCGCCCAGCGCATCCTGGCTGCAACCGGAAGCGTCCCGCCACCTCCCTTGCTGAAAGCGGTCGATGGTGTCGATCTCAGCGTCAAGCGGGGCGAGGTGCTTGGCCTCGTCGGCGAATCCGGCTGCGGGAAGTCCACGCTGGCGCGGGCCGCGACCGGGATCACAAAACCCACCGCCGGAGACATCATTTACGAAGGACGGCGCGTCGCCGAACTGCGCGGCAAGGACCGGCTGGATTATCTGCTCAAGGTCCAGATGGTGTTTCAGGACCCCTATGCATCGCTCAATCCGCGAATGCAGGTGCGCACCATCGTCGGAGAGGCCTTGCGGGTTCACGGCCTTTTGCCGAAGAGCGATATCGACGCCGCCGTCGACAAGGCTTTGACCGAAGTCGGCCTCGATGCCGCTTATCGCAACCGTTATCCGCATCAGTTCTCCGGCGGACAGCGCCAGCGTATCGGCATTGCCCGCGCGCTCGCAGTGAAGCCTGGGTTCCTGGTCTGCGACGAACCGGTTTCTGCGCTGGACGTTTCGATCCAGGCCCAGGTCATCAACCTGTTCATGGACATTCGCGAGAAGCATGGCCTGACTTATCTGTTCGTCAGCCACGATCTCGGAGTCGTCCGGCATATCAGCGACCGCGTTGCGGTCATGTATCTCGGGCGCATCGTCGAGATCGGGCCGGCCTCAGCCATCTTCGCTGAACCGGCCCATCCCTACAGCGCGGCGCTCATTGCGGCGAGCCCCTCCACGGCGCAGCGCAAGCGCGTTTTCCAACCACTCAAAGGCGAGCTGCCCTCCCCTCTGGCGCCGCCCGGCGGGTGCCCGTTCCACCCTCGCTGCGAGCACGCGATGGCAATATGCCGTGACGTTCGCCCGGCTCTGAAAGAGATCGCCCCCGGACGTAGCGCAGCCTGCCATCTCCACAATTTGGACAACACATGACGACAACGACTCTTAGCCCTGAAATCGGCCGCAGCTCGCTTCCCTTCGTCGATTCTCATCACCCTGACAGGCTGATCGAGGTCAACTTCTATCGCCCGGCCGGCCACGGTCCCGACGATCCGGTCGTCATCGTCCAGCATGGCATGCTTCGCAACGGCGACGAGTATCGGGATTTCTGGATTCCAGCCGCGGAGAAGCATCGCGTCCTGATTGCCGCACCCACCTTCTCCGACGCGTCCTTCCCAGGACCGGAATCGTACAACAACGGCTTGGTGATCCAGGACGGCGGAAGCGTGGGTCCTGTCGAGAAGTGGCTCTATGGCATTCCGGCCCGCGTCCTGGCCGCCCTGCAGGAAGGTGGCGTGACGCGTCGCGCGAAGGCGTGGCTCTTCGGTCACTCAGCCGGAGGACAGTTCGCGCACCGGATGCTTGCAACGCAGGATCATGGCTCCTTCGAGGCCGTCATCGCGGGCAATCCGGGCTGGTACACATTGCCAACCCTGGAGCGCAGCTTCCCTGAAGGACTCGGCGGCCTCGGCTTCGATGAAACCAGTATAGCGCGCTGGTTCGCTTATCCGATGCACATCTTCGCGGGCGATCAGGACATCAGCACCGACGATCCGAACCTGCCGGCGCAGGCGGAGGCCCTTAGGCAGGGGCCACATCGCTACGGGCGTGCGCAATTCGTCTACGATTTCGCCCGCCGCGAAGCCGAACGCCTCGGACTTCCCTTCCGTTGGAAGCTGATCCGCGTCGAAGGCGTGGGCCATGACGGTGCCGCCATGTCCCGCGCGGCCGCCGCTTACTGGTTCGAAGGGCGTATTCCACCGGCTGAAGAGCTGATCACGGCTGAAGTGGGCGCCTTGTAAAGCAACGTCGCCTCGCCGACCGTCCACGACCGATTCTGGAGCAAGACATGAACGTCCGAAATGACATCTGGCAGCATGTGGATGCCGCGAAGAGCCGCCTCATTGCCTTGAGCGACCGCATCTGGGGGATGCCGGAGGTCTGCTACACCGAGGTGTGCTCGGCCGCCGAACATGCCGCGGAACTGCGCCACCAGGGCTTTCGTGTCACCGAGGGTGTCGCTGGCATCCCGACCGCGATCATCGGCGAAGCCGGTGAAGGCGGCCCGGTCATCGCATTCCTCGGCGAGTACGACGCGCTTCCGGGGCTCAGCCAGGAATCGGGCGTTGCGGAGCATCGTCCCATCGAGCCCGGCGGCCATGGACATGGATGCGGTCACAATCTCCTCGGATCGGGCGCGATGCTGGCCGCGATTGCCTTGAAGAACTGGCTTGCGGAGAAGGGCATTCCAGGCCGCGTCCGGTATTACGGCTGCCCGGCTGAGGAAGGTGGCGCGGCCAAGACCTTCATGGTTCGCGCCGGAGCCTTCGACGACGCCGATATCGCGATATCATGGCATCCCTACAGTTTCTGGGAGGTCGCGCCCGCACTGTCTCTTGCCAACACGCGCGCCGATTTCGCCTTTACGGGCCGAGCCGCTCACGCGGCCGCTTCGCCCCATCTGGGGCGAAGCGCGCTCGATGCGGTCGAGTTGATGAGCGTAGGCGTGAACTACATGCGCGAGCACATGCCGTCCGACGCGCGCGTGCATTACGCCCTGCTCGACACGGGCGGCATCGCGCCGAACGTGGTGCAGGCCTATGCCCGCGTGCGCTATTCGATCCGTGCCATGGACCTTCAGGGTATGCTCGACCTCGTCGAGCGCGTGCATAAGATCGCGCAGGGCGCCGCCCTCATGACGGAAACCAGTGTCGAGATGCGGATCGTCAGCGCCGTCTCGAACACGCTTGGAAACACGCCGCTCGAACATGCTCTGCATAATGCCATGGAGGAACTCGGAGCTCCACCCTTCGACGAGGCCGACCGTGACTTTGCCCGGAAGATCCGCGCAACCCTGTCGGACCAGGAGATTGCATCGGTCTACCGAGCCATCGGCCAGCCGAGGACCGATGCCCCTCTCGCCGATTTCCTGACGCCGCTCGACTCGCCGCGCAAGCCGATGATCGGTTCGACCGATATCGGCGACGTGAGCTGGGTGGTGCCGACCGTCCAGGCGCACGCGCCGACGGTCGCTATCGGCACACCGTTTCACACATGGCAGGTCGTAGCCCAGGGCAAGATGCCGGCGGCGCACAAGGCGATGGTGCATGTTGCCAAGGCCATGGCAGCCACCGGGATGGCCGCGATAACCGATCGATCCCTGATAACCGCCGCCAAGGACGATCTCGCCCAGAGGACACGGGAAACCCCATATGTGAGCCCGCTTCGCGAAGGCGTCGAGCCACCCTTGGATATGTCGCGTATCTGATTGAAGCGCGGATGCTACATGAGCGGCGAATATCGCCCTCTCCTTATCGGGGAAAGTCTCGCACGGGCGGAAGTCAAGGCCTCGAGTACGGCACTCATACGCTCTCACGAACGTGAAACGCGGAAAGCAGCTCGGCTGTGTTTCGACGTATAAGACCGGAAAAGCTGAGCTCTGCCCCAGACACCCTGCAGAAGAGCATTCAGGAGAGAACTCAATGCCCCGTCCGTCCGATAGTCGATTGAACTATAGCCTCGCTTAACCGTTGAACCGGGCAACATGGGCTAAAATGGTCGACCCCAGCCCGTACTGTCTTGGCTTATGATCCTACCACAAAATTGGGCGGTCACTTGCTCGGAACCAAGGTTTCTGGAAGTCCGGGGTGGGTCTTGGTCGTTTAAAGGCGCTTTGGCAGAAGTTGGTTTGCAGCTCCCAACGAGCCAGAGAACTCCGCCATCATCAGTGAGCGCCATTCCGCCAGTCGCCGATGGAATGAGGCTCGAACTCCTTAAGAAGCGGGTGTCCTGTGCGTTCTGAGCTTCAAGACGCGGGCACAGCCCGGCCCTAGGTCTTGAGGGCGGCCATCAACGGCTGGATGCCTAGAATGTTCAGCACCGTCGATGGATACGCTGGCGGTGTTCAGCAGCCCCAGCCCGCGGCTCAGGGTAACGAACTGGGTGCAGACCTGCCGGATTGTGCGGCCGCTGTCTCTGCGGGATTTGGCGATGGTCTTGTGATCAGGGGCCAGGCGGCCGGTGAGCCACATCAGCGCGACATTGCGACTGGCCTTGCGTTCCAAGCGCCGGCTCGATCGCACCCGGTTGAGATAGCCATAGATGTACAGCTTGAGCAGGATAGCGGGATAGTACGATAGGTGCCCGGTGGCTTCGGGCACAACACCGTCAAAGCCAAGTGCCCGCAGATCGAGCGAGTCGACAAAAGAGTCGATGACGCGCACCGGGTTGTTCTCATCAACCCAGTCGTCCAGGCTTTCAAGACAGGGTGGTCTGGCTGCGATCCACGCCTTCAACAATGCGCCTCATCTGACCTCCAAACATGGCTGGGAGATCATATCATCGGCCGCGTTTTGACACACCCAGGGTCAATCTCAAGCATTCAGCGCGACCGTAATAGGGTCAGCTGTCTAGTCGGCTCCTGACGTTCGCTGATTCTGGCAGGGCGCGTCTGCTAGGCTGTCCAGTCGCGGAAGGGCTTGCGCCCGGTCAGGCGCCTGACCGGGCGCAAGGCGATTGAGCATGGATTATCCTCAATCAGGACGAGCGACCCCCTCCACCCAGAAAGGGCCAAGCGCTAACAGGGGTTCGTTCGTGAAGCGTCCGAGAACGCCGTCTATCTGAAGGGCTCGCAGAGCTTTCAGCCGCAGGTCGATGGCCATCTCTCCGAGGGAACGTCAGCATTGGGGATCGTTCATCAGACAAAATGGCGGTCGACTTGAGCAAAGTGACGGCCCATCGCCGAGTCCTGCGTGGCGACTGGCGTTATGAATGAGGCTAATGTGACCTCGCCCGCGGTGTGACATCAGGTCCGTGAAGAAGGAAATAGATATGCGAGAGGCATCGCCGATGTGTCCCGTCCAGGTGGCCAACCAAACATGGTGGGAAAACGTGCTCCTGGAGCACTACGGCATCCAGGCCTCTCTCACTCCCCTGGACGGGGAATACGATCTGAATTTCGCCGTTCACCAGGATGGAAGGAGAACCCATGTCCTGAAGGTGATGCGGCCGGGATGCGAGACCTCGCTCATCGAGGTGCAATGCCAAGCGCTCGACCATATCGCGCAGCATGGCCCGGAGGTGGTCGTGCCCCGTGTCGTGAAGGCGCGTGACGGATCCCGGTTCGTGTCGACACCCGATCAAGATGGTGAGGAACGGTTGGTCTGGCTCATCACGAACCTCCCCGGCCGCGTCTATGCGCAAACGAGCCCGCAGACCCATTCCCTGCTGCGCGAAATCGGCGCCACCCTGGCGATGATGGATCGCGCTCTCGAGGGCTTCACACACCCTGCCCTTGGGCGAGACATCAAATGGGATCTGCGCCGATCCGGATGGATCCGAGATGCGACCGACCTGATCGATGGCGCCGGCAGGCGGGAGATCGTCGAGCGGATTGTCGCCGCATTCGACGATGGCCTGCTGGGCCGCCTCAACGCCCTTCCCACCACGGCGATTCACAACGACATCAACGACTACAACATGCTCGTGGATGCGAGCACGGGGGAGTCGCGGCTGTCGGGAATCATCGACTTCGGCGACATGATCGACGCTCCCGTGATCGCGGAACTCGCAATCGCCGGAGCCTACGCGGTTCTCGGTCAGGAGCGCCCCGTTGCGGCTCTTGCGGCGCTTGTCGCCGGGTACGACAGCGTCCGGCCGTTGAGCGACGAAGAACTAGCCCTGCTCTTTCCCCTTGTCCTGACGCGACTTGCCGTGAGCGTCACGAACTCCGCAATCGTCAAACGGGAGAAGCCCGACGACCCGTATGTCACGATATCCGAGCAGCCGGCCTGGGCTTTCCTGGAGGCGAATTCCAGCCTTGCGCCCGACTTGGTCCTCGCGTGCCTTCGAGTCGCGTGCGGACGGGCCGGACATCCCCGTTCCGATGCGGTGATGGGCTGGATCGAAAGCCATAGAGGCCGGTTCGCCTCGATGTTCGGCCGGAATCTCGACGGAATTCCGGTCATCGACCTGAGCGTCGCCGGTCCCGCATCCCCCCGCAACCCATTCGATCTTGACGCCGACGACCTGGACGACGCGGTCGCCGAAGCGATGGGGGGTGCCGACATCGCGCTCGGCCGCTATGGCGAGCCGCGTCTCATCTACACGGGGCCTGAGTTCCGGAAGGCCCCCTATGCGGGATCCCACAGACGCACGGTCCACATCGCCGTGGACGTGTTCGTCGATGCCGGCATCGAGGTCCGGGCACCCCTCGACGGCGTCGTGCATGCCGTCGAGCTCCGCACCTCGCCGCTCGACTATGGTGGCGTGGCAGTCCTGGAACACACGACGCCGGACGGCGACAGGTTCTATACGCTCTACGGTCACTTGGCCGCAGACGTCGTCACACGCCTTGCGCCCGGGCAGACCGTGATCGCCGGGGAGGTCATCGCTCTCATCGGTGATCGGACGGAGAACGGCGGCTGGACTCCTCATGTCCATTTTCAGCTCGGCCTGACCACACTGGGTCGCGGGGCGGATTGGCCCGGCGTCGCCGATCCTGACGAGTCCGCCGGATGGATGGCACTGTACCCCAATGGTGCGGCACTCCTGAACCTGGCCGATGAGGATACCGCCGCCGTCACCATCACGACAGACACCGTCCTGCCTCAGCGCAGGAAGCGCTTCGCCGGCAACCTGAAGCTCTCCTATCGCAGGCCTATCACCTTGCTCCGGGGCTACAAGCAGTTCCTGTTCGATCAAGATGGCCGAACCTACCTCGACGGGTACAACAATGTACCGCACGTGGGTCACTGCCACCCACGGATCGTCGCTGCGGCAGAGCGGCAGAACCGACTGCTCAATACCAACACGCGGTATCTGCACCCAGCGCAGGTTGAATATGCGGATGCGCTGACGTTGCGGCTTCCGGATGAGCTGAGCGTCTGCTTCTTCGTCAACTCGGGAAGCGAGGCGAACGAACTCGCCCTGCGGCTTGCGCGCGCCCACACCGGAGCCGTCGACACGATCGTGATGGATTCCGGCTACCACGGCAACACCAACACGGCAATCGACATCAGTCCCTACAAGTTCAATGGTCCCGGAGGGCGGGGAGCACCGGACTGGGTTGACGTGGTGCCCGTCGCCGATCCTTACAGGGGTCCATACAAGGGGAGCGACCCAGAGGCAGGGCGGAAGTATGCCGATCACGTCCGCGCGGCCGTCGAACGAATTCAAGCTCGGAACCGGAGGGTCGCCGCCTTCATTTGTGAGATATTCCCAAGCGTCGGCGGGCAGATCATTCCGCCCCCGGACTATTACCGTCAGGCATACTCGGCTATCCGGTCCGTCGGGGGCGTATGCATCGCGGACGAGGTGCAAACCGGTCTCGGACGCATCGGCACCCACCAATGGGGCTTTGAGACTCAAGGGGTTGTGCCCGACATCGTCGTCCTGGGCAAGCCCATGGGGAATGGACATCCCATCGGGGCCGTCGTCACGACCCCGGCAATTGCCGCATCATTCGCAAACGGGATGGAATTCTTCAGCACCTTCGGCGGGAGCACGCTTGCTTGCGTGATCGGCCGCGAGGTCCTTCGCGTCGTCGATGAGGAGGCCCTCCAGGAACAGGCTCTGGACGTCGGCACGTTCATGCTGGATGGACTGCGCGAGCTTCAGAAGGAACACGCGGTGATCGGCGACGTCCGGGGATCTGGCCTCTTCATCGGCGTGGAGTTGATCAAGGACCATGACACCCTCGAGCCGGCGCAAAGGCAGGCGTCGTACATCGTGAACCGCCTTCGCGAGCACCGCATCCTGATCGGCACCGACGGGCCGCTCGACAACGTTCTGAAGATCAGGCCGCCCCTCTGCTTCACCCGCGAGGACGCGTCTCATCTCCTGGGCCGCTTGTCCACCGTGCTCAGAGAAGAACCCTGCCGCATGTAGCGGCGTGGTGCTGCCAGCAGGGATGAGCGTTTCAGGAGAATACGGTTCTGAAGTTCGTTGCTAGAACCATGTGGGTTCGCACATCGGCGACCCCGGACAGTGTCGAAACCCGGTCCCGAACCTTGTTGAGGGTTTCGACCGCGTCGGCGGCAACATCCAGCACGAGGTCGATGTCGCCAGCCACTGACCGGCATTGAATGACCTCGTCGATCTGCCGAATGGCATCGACGATGTCGTAAGCGGGCGTCTTGTCGAGCTTCACGAGCAGGACGGCTTGGTTCGGCCTCGGCAAGAGGCCGGATGACAGGACGGCACAATAGCCTTGAATGAAGCCATTCTTCTCCAGCCGTCGAAGACGAGCCGTCAAGGTGCTGCGGGACAGGCCAACGGCACTCGCCAGTTGCTTCAAGGGTTCGCGACCGGAGCGCGTCAGGATCTTGAGGATCTGGCGGTCTGTTTCGTCGAGAGACATCATGATGTTGCCCTGGCTCTCGTAATCGTACGGGAGGCTTTCAGTCCAAGTGCCAAGTGCAGGAGGCCGACGCCGATGACGGCTGCGGGGAACACGCGAGACGAAGCCATGAGAGGAGTCCTATGGTCGGGAGCGGGAGGGTGGGGAGAAGGAGGACGTTCCCTCCCCTTTTGATATCTCCGGCAGCATGGAAAACGCCGGCGCATGAGGCATGCGGCGTTCTCCGCCTGGGTCGAGCATCTGGTGTCGGCGCAGCGTACGCTGGCCAGGACGCCGACCACACCATTCACACCGGACAATTGGTTCTGCCGATCATGGTTGTGGCCTGCCGCTCCTGGACCTGCCCAACGGGCAGGCCTGCCTCTCCCGCGCGAACAAGGGCCTAGTAGCCCTAGAGACGGGTGATATCCCCAAGCGCCTCAAGCTCCTTGGCTGCTTGCTTGACATTCATGGAACCAAGCTTCCTGGATCGCGGACGATTGTCAATCAGGATGTACGACATCGTCTGCGATCAGGCGACCGGCGATGTGTTCTACGGTCCCGATGGGACAGGCGCAGCCGCCCAAATCAAGTTCGTGGTCGTCGCCAATCATCTGCAGCCGAGCGCTGCCAGCTTCCAGATCGGATGACGCGCCGCTTCAACATCGCCTACCGAAAGGCCGGAAGGCGCGGCCCGAAAGCCGCGCCTTTGAAGCTCTTACATTGGGAACGGGGGCGGCCGAACATCCGCGCTTGTCCCCCAAACTTCCCTTCAAAGGCCGAAGCAAGGGCCGCCGAATACCGAGCGGATGCAGGGTGATCCGCCGCGCCTGCTTCCCGAGGATGTGACCGTCACCCCGCCCTGAGGTCCTCGTGGGACTCGGTGATCCCGCACGATCGGAGTCGTGCGATGGTCTCTGATCACGGGCTCGTCCCGATGGTCTCTGACGATCACGGGGGTTCGATGATCACGCACCACGGGTGGCATGCGATGATCGCGAACCACGAAGCCGCTGCCATCATAGCCGCGGTCGCGGGCTGTGGCTCCATCGTGAACAGCAACAAAAGCGAGACTGGCAGAGAGCGCAATGGCAACGCGGGTCAACGTCCTGATATCAGCTTTCATGGAAGGCTCCTCTTCGACACGTGAGGAGCTTACGACGTGCTCCATCCAGCATCTGTGATGGAGATCACAGGCAGAATGTCTCCGCCTGAGCTGTCTGAATCGCGGCCCGTCAGTCGGCGCCTACGGCATTGATCTCGATGACATTGCGGTCAGGGTCGAGAACATAGATCTGCGGGTATCCGACCCGCATCGAAGTCCTGATGCCCATCGGATCATCTGGGCTCATGTCCTCGCGATAGCCTTGGGCTTTGAGCGCTTCCAGAGCTTGCCTGTAGCTGGTAACCCGAAGGGCGAAGTGGATGTCGTTGGTGTCCAGTCCTTTGGAAATCCGGAATGTTGCCTGAGCATCCCCGACGACCAGATGCAGTTCCTGGTTAGCGCCGACCTGGAACCACGCGCCGGCTACAGGCAAGGCGGGCCGGGGGATTTCCGTCAGGCCGAGGATCTCCCGGTAGAAGCGGCGGGAGCGCTCCAGGTCCGCACATGGGAGAGCCACATGATGGAGGCCGTGTATCTCCATGATCCTCTCCTGGCTGACGGTCGTTAGTTCACATTGAGCAACGGCTGGAGCGCATTCGTGTCACTATGGCGAGCCTTAGCCCGCCCCGGCAATTCACCTTGGGAGGTAACTACAGAGCCTAAGCCTCGGCTTGGGTCCTCGCATCCGGCTGAAGCCACCTTCGTGAAGGGTGAGGGATGTTCAGAACCTAATCCAAAGGCGACCTTCCTGAGCATGCCTCCGTGGAAGTCAATGGCTTACCCACTCATCGATAGCGCCTGAATTGGCCATTAGACCTCTATGCATTGTCTTGGAAAAGGGTCTCTTTGGGAGCATCTGCGAACTCCTTGAGCGTCCGCGCGGGCACTGCCGTCGAGCATATCGACGGTCACCTTCGTTATGGACGCACTCCTCAGAGGGAAACGCCAAACCGGCCTGCAGCCGAGCGGATATGGCTTTGCATGGCCGATTCTGCCGCGTCAGGATCTTGGCTGGCTATACCCTCCAGAATGGCCTCATGCTCAGACACGGTTTCATTCAGGCGATCGAATTGCGCCATGGGAAGGCGTTGACTTTCGACGAGCATTTCGCGGACCGGCCGATACATGGCGGCGAGAACCGGGTTTCCAGAGAGCTCAAAGATCATGTCGTGGAATTCCGTGTCGTTTACGGCGAGGCTGATCACGTCGCCCGCCTCGAAAGCGGTTCGCATCGCATCGGTGCACCGTCTCAGGCGCTCCTCGGCGGGTTTGTCGATGCGCGCGGCTGCGAGCCTCGCAGCGTACCCTTCCAGCCCCAGGCGTGCCTCGTAAACATCGGCCGGCGTGCAACGATCCGAGTAGCGCCACAGCGGCCGGCGCGCATCGGCTTTTGCGACGAAGACTCCGCTGCCCGCCCGTACGGTCACGAGACCCATGGTCTCCAGGACGGTCAGGGCCTCCCGCACGGACGGACGGCTGACGCCCAGCTGCTCCGCGAGTTCCCGCTGAGAAGGAAGCCGCTGACCGGCCTTGAGGCCGCCCTTCAGGATCAGGCGCTGAATATGATCGACGATGCCGCGTGGCACAGGCGTGCGATCGGCGAGTTCCAATTCAGACAGACTCACTGCAGCACTCGTCATCAGGCACCCTCATCTCGGTCTCGCATCGAGCGCTCATGGCGCGTCGGGCTTAGCTCATGAGCCTCATTTTTGATCATCTCTGGACCGCATTTTAATCGCCGCGGACTCCGGATTGGCCTTGACCATGCGCCAGGATGGCTGCACGATCAACTGGTCAGATTGGTAAGACCAGTTTGGCCAATACGTCCGGCCAACGCAAGCGTTCAGGGAGCCGGCTACCAGATGGCAGCAGAGAATCGGTCGCCGGCCATGGAGCCGGCGTGCAAGATGGAGGACCAGATGTCAGCGAAATTCACACGACGCAGCACATTCGTCGCAGGTTTAACGGCCGTGTTCGTCATATCGGGAGGAACGATGGCCTTTGCCGCCGACATGAAGGTCGGAGCGAACGTCGGCAACGTTCCGTGGGAGTTCCAGAACGAGAAGGGCGAGATCGTCGGCTTCGAAATCGACCTTGCTAAAGAAGTCGGCAAGCGCCTGAACATGAACGTGTCCTTCGTGAACATCCCGTTCAACGGATTGTTTGCTGCGGTGCAGTCGGGTCAGGTTGATGCCGCCGTATCCTCAATCACCATCACTAAGAAGCGTCTCGAGTCGGTATCCTTCGCCCAGCCATATTACGATAGCGACCAGTCGCTGGCGGTGCGAGCCAACTCGGGCATCAAGAACCTGGAAGGTATGGCGACCAAGGTGGCCGCAGTCGATACGGGTTCGACCGGCGACATGTGGTCGACTGAGAACCAGCAGAAGTACAAATTCTCGGACATCCGCCGCTACGAGGGCTTGGCTCCGGCGATGCTCGACCTCGCAGCAGGCCGCATCGACGGCTATGTCAGCGACATCCCGGCCGTCCAGTATTACATCAAGGACAAGCCGATCTATCAGGTGGTGGAGCGCATCCCGACCGGCGAGCAGTATTCGATGATGTTCGCGAAGAACAGCCCGTTGGCAGAAAAGGTCAATGCCGAGATCACGAAAATGAAGCAGGACGGAACGCTGGCAAAGATCCACGAGCAGTGGTTCGGCGCCAAGGCCGAGCCGAACTCGGCAACCGTCAAGGTCATGGAGATGCCCAAGCTCTGACCGCAGCTCTCCCCGAGCGTCTGGCATCCGTGCCGGGCGCTCGGCATGGCCACGAAAATTGAGGTGCTGCCCGTCATGTCCATCTTCGACACCTTCCTGAACTGGAAGGTTTTCGTTCAAACGCTCCCGCTCCTGTTATCGGGTTTGACCACCACGCTAACCCTGGGAGGCACAGCCATCGTCCTGGGCTTCATCGGCGGCTTGGTTCTCGCCCTGCTCAGGCTCTATGCCAGATCACCCCTCAGGCAGATCGCCATCGCCTATATCGATGTCTTCCGCTCCATCCCGATCTTGGTCCTGCTCGTCGTTATCTACTATGCCCTGCCTTTCATCGGGCTGCGGCTCTCCCCCTTTGGAGCTGCCGCCTCTGCCCTGAGCCTCGTGTCCGCTGCGTATTCCGCTGAGATCTTCCGGGCCGGCATCGAGGCCGTGCCGAAGGGCCAGTTTGAGGCTGCCCGTGCCTTGGGTCTCAGCCCCTGGCGGCGAATGAGCGACGTGGTGCTGCCGCAGGCGCTTCGGATCGTGATCCCACCGATCACATCCAACTCCATCAACGTGATGAAGGACACGGCTCTCGCATCCGTAGTGGCGATGCCGGACCTGCTCAAGCAGGCAACGCAGGCCCAGGCGCTGGCGGCGAACCCGACGCCTCTCATCAGCGCGGCCGTCATCTACATCCTGCTCCTGATGCCGCTCGTGCGGCTCGTGGGGGTTTTCGAGAAGAGACTTGCGGTGAGGGGACGATGACGCGCCCGATTATCGAGATGAAGAACGTCGTCAAGTCGTTCGGCCTATTCACGGCACTGCATGGCGTCGATCTCCAGGTCAGAGAAGGCGAGATCGTCGTCGTCATCGGTCCGTCCGGGTCTGGCAAGTCCACGTTGATCCGCTGCATCAACCAACTTGAGGAGCACAACGGCGGCGAGATCATCGTCGACGGGGCGCAGGTCGGCCACGGACGCAAGAGCACCGTTCTCACTGAGGTTGGAATGGTGTTCCAGAGCTTCAACCTCTTTCCGCATATGACCGTTCTTCGTAATGTCGCGCTCGGCCCTGTCCGCGTGCGCGGCCTGTCGTGGGCAGCGGCCGAGGAGCGCGCTCAGCGCCTGCTAGCCCGCGTCGGGCTCGAAGGTCACGTGGGGAAATATCCAGCGCAACTCTCCGGCGGGCAACAGCAGCGCGTCGGAATAGCCAGAGCTCTGGCCATGGAGCCGAAGGTCCTGCTCTTCGACGAGCCGACCTCCGCGCTGGATCCAGAAATGGTGGGCGAGGTCTTGGATGTGATGCAGCAACTTGCAAAGACAGGGGTTACCATGGTCGTCGTGACTCACGAGATGGGCTTTGCGCGTAGAGTCGCCGACCGGGTTGTCTTCATGGATGGAGGACGACTCATCGAGGAAGGGCCTCCCGACGAGATTTTCAGTTCGCCACGCGATCCGCGCCTCGGAAGCTTCCTCCAGGCCGTCTTGTCACACTAGGCTTACACAACCGTGCAGACCCTGTTTCCAAAACGCTTGACGCCTTCAGCCTTTCGCCCATTTGGCGAGGTGCTGTCTTTCGACCCGGAACGCAGTCGGCTGGTCAATGACGGACGGGCACTGCGCTTCGACACGGACACGCGCTTCGACCGCGCATCGCCCGACGGAGAGCCTGTGCTCGCCGTGTATCGGGCGAGCGGCGGGCCGCTGCCGATGCGGCTCCTGACCTTCGAACGGCACCCTCTGTCTTCGCAAACGTTCGTGGCTCTTTCTGCTGAACGATTCCTGATCGTTGTCGCTCCCGAGGATCGGGCTGGGCTGCCTGATCTCAGACGCGCCGAAGCGTTCGTCGGCCATCGAAACGAAGGCATCAACTACGCCCGCAACCTCTGGCACGCTCCGATCGCGGCGATCGGCCCAGACGGCGATTTTCTCATGTTCATGTGGGAAAGCGGCTCCCCTGAAGACTGCGTTTTCCACCACCTCCTAGAGCCGCTTGTCGTCAGCTCGTTTCAACCGCCCGCAGAATAGGTTCATCCATGTCTCTTGATCTCGCCTTCGTCCGCTCCCAGTTTCCTGCTCTGGCGGACGGCTTCGCCTATTTCGACAATGCTGGCGGCTCCCTCGTCCTGCGCAATGTTGCCGAACGTATCTCGGAGTATCTTCTGACCACGAGCGTGCAGACCGGCGCCAGCTACGAGCACTCGCAACGGGCCACGAGCCGGCTCATGGAAGCCCGCGCCAAGATTGCACGTCTGCTCGGCGCAGCGCGACCGGAAGAAATCGTGCTGGGACCCTCGACCACTGTTCTGGCCCAGTTTCTGTCACGAGCCATGGAAGGGCGCCTCAAGCCGGGTGACGAGATCGTCGTTACGAATTTCGACCACGAGTCGAATATTGGGCCATGGCGCTCCCTGGAGAAGCGCGGCATCGTCATCAGGGAGTGGTCCATCGACCGCGACAGCTACGAGATCGACCTGGATGAACTCGATCGCCTGATGAGCGGACGGACCCGGCTCGTGGCTGTGACCCATGCCTCGAATATTCTGGGCACGATCAACCCGGTCAAGGAGATCGCGCGCCGTGTGCACGAGCGTGGCGCCGAAATCGTCGTCGACGCCGTTGCCTATGCGCCCCACCGGGCCGTGAATGTGAGCGATCTCGATGTCGATTACTATATCTTCAGCTTCTACAAGACCTACGGCCCCCACTTCGCCGTGATGTACGGCAAATACGACAAGCTGCTCGAACTCGACGGGCTCTATCACTACTTCTACGGTCGCGAGAAGGTGCCGATGAAGCTTGAGCCAGGCAACACCAATTACGAGCTTGCCTGGGGTTCGGCCGGCATCGTGGACTATATTGGCTCCCTCGGCGGCGGCACCGGCGACCGGGCCGCCATCGACCGCGCCTTCGACAGGATCGCGGCGCACGAGACCCTTTTGGGAGAAAAGCTGCTCGCCTACTTGAGAGACCGCAACGACGTGCGCATTGTCGGGCGCCGCGACAGCGCTACGGATCGTCGCGTGCCGACCATCGCTTTCAAGGTGGACGGGCGCGACTCGGCCGAGATCGTACGTTCCGTCGAAGCCGACAGGATCGGCATCCGCTTCGGGGACTTTCACTCCCGCCGCCTGATCGAACACCTCGGCCTCGCCGATGGCAATGGTGTGGTACGCGTCTCCATGGTGCACTACAATACACCAGAGGAGGTCGACCGGCTGATCGGAAGCCTCGACCGCTCGCTCGCCTGAGGAGGACGTCGATGGAGCTCGATCTCGCGATCAAGGGCGGCACTGTCGTCACCGCATCCGACACGATCCGCTGCGACGTGGGTGTCAGGGGTGAGCGCATTGTTGCGCTCGGTGAGAATCTTCGCGCTCAGCGGGAAGTCGATGCTTCCGGGCTCCTCGTGCTGCCCGGGGGCATCGACAGCCATGTTCACATCGCTCAACCCTCAGGGCCCGGCGTGGTGATGGCGGATGATTTCGCCTCGGCCACGGCTTCGGCTGCGGCTGGCGGCAACACGATGGTTCTTCCCTTCGCACTCCAGCAACGGGGCACGTCCCTGCGCGCCTGCGTCGAGGACTACAGGAGGAAGGCCGAGAACGAGTGCTACGTCGACACGGCCTTCCACCTGATCGTCTCGGATCCGACGCCCGAGGTTCTGGGGCAGGAGCTTCCCGCGCTGCTCAAGGACGGCTACACGTCGTTCAAGGTTTTCATGACCTACGATGATCTCGTGCTGAAGGACCGCGAGCTTCTCGACGTGTTCGAGGTGGCGCGTCGGGAGCGCGCCCTTGTGATGGTGCACGCGGAGGGGTATGACGCGATCCGCTACATGACCGAGCGTCTTGAGCGCGAGGGTCGTACTGCTCCCTATTACCATGCTGTTTCGCGCCCGGAAATTGTGGAGCGGGAGGCCACGCATCGGGCGATCAGCCATGCGGAGCTCGTCGATGTGCCGATCATGATCGTGCATGTGTCCGGTCGCGAAGCGATGGAGCAGATCCGCTGGGCACAGTCCCGCGGCCTCAAAATCTATGCCGAGACCTGCCCGCAATACATCACGCTCACCGCCGAGGACCTGCAAGGTCCGGACATGGACATGAGTGGTGCGAAATACGTCTGCTCGCCTCCGCCGCGGGATGAGGAGAGCCAGGCGGCCATTTGGGAGGGATTGCGCAGCGGCGTGTTCCAGACTTTTTCGTCAGATCACTGCCCATTCCGCTACGACAGTCCGTCCGGAAAGCTCCACCCGAACGGCAGGAGCTCCTTCCGGTGGGTGCCGAATGGCATCCCTGGTGTCGAGACACGGCTGCCCATTCTGTTCTCGGAGGGAGTTTCCAAGGGGCGGATCTCCCTCAACCGCTTCGTGGAACTGACCGCCATGAACCACGCGAAGATCTACGGCCTCTATCCACGCAAGGGTTCCATCGGCGTCGGGTTCGACGCCGATATCGTGCTCTGGGATCCGAACCGACGCGAGGTCATCCGCCAGGAGATCCTCCACCATGGTGCCGACTATACACCCTGGGAGGGATTCGAGGTCACAGGATGGCCGGTGATGACGCTGCTGCGAGGCCAAATCGTCGCCGAAGGCGGACGTATCGTCGGCGCCAAAGGAGCCGGCCGCATCTTGGCTCGGGACGTATCGGCCTATGCAGCACCGAGCGGCACCTGAAGGTGCCGCTGAAATCCGCCTCCTTGATGGGAACGCATGTGTGCGGGTGTCGCTGCCCGCAGGCTCAAATCGGCACAGCCCACGGTGATCAAGTTCGTCATTTTTCAGCCCAAGGCTAGCAGGCGAGGGATCCAATAAGCCTCGGAAGCAACGCTGATCTGGCGGATGTCTTACGAGAGGCAGAATTCTAGGATGCCGCAATAGACCATGCCCGCAGCCCTGCTGAGGCGGCCGCTTTCACACTTGGCCGGCACGATAAAATTCGGGTCCATTCGAAGACACCGGCCGCTCTTGACAGTCTGTGGTGGCTGGCGAGTTCCGGAATGACGTCGCTCATGAGATGGGGCTCGAGGGTTGGCACCAGCCGGGAGCCGCCGACCACGCCTTTGCACGGCGGCCCGGCTCCGGGCCCATTCCCCTTGCAGACTCGGACGTTCGCTCTTCTTCCCCTCAGTGCTACAGGGATCCTCTCGAGAGATCACGGCTGTCGAGATGCGATGTCGCTGAAGACGGTTGATCGGCGTGGAGCCACGCCTTACGCGACTGGGGCATCGACCGTGCACACAACCCCTGTCGGCTCGAAAGCGATCTCCACCTGACCGTCCAGATCCTGCGCCAGGCTGCGCTCAATGAGGCGGGATCCGAAGCCGCGGCGAGACGGCGCCTTTACGGGCGGCCCACCACGTTCCGTCCAGTGCAGGTTCAGCCGGGGTGGCGCTACCCGGTTCTGCACCGTCCATGAGACTTCCACGATGCCGACCTTGTTCGAGAGGGCACCATATTTGACCGCGTTGGTCGCCAGCTCATGCAGGGCCATTGCCAGGGCCAACGACATGCGGGGCGTGAGCCGCACATGCGGCCCGGCAATGTGAAGCCGGCTCCCGTTCACGGTCTCGTATGGCTCAAGCGCTCGCGTGACGACCTCGATCAGGTCGGCGCCCTCCCAGCTCTCGCGGGTGAGCACGTCGTGCGCCCGTGACAGGGCCAGCAGCCGCATCTGAATGGCCTCTTTTGCGTCAGCGGACGTGACGTTCGTGCGCAAGGTCTGCATGACGATGGACTGTACGGTCGCAAGGGTGTTCTTCACGCGGTGGTTCAATTCGCCGATGAGCAAGGTCTGGTGCTCGGCGGCGCGCCTGGCTTGGTCGAGCGCGGCCGTGAGACGCTTTTCCGCCGTATGCATCTCCTCCAGGCGCGCCCTCGCCTCGTATTGCCGCTCCCGGCCGCGCAGGGCCGTCCGCGCCACACTGATCAGCGTCCCCGCGTGAAAGGGACGCTCCAGGAAAGTCACATTGCCGAGAATCTCAGTCAGGCGAGCGAGGGCAGGATTGCGTTCGACGCCTCCTCCGCGCTGGGTCAGCAACACGAAGGCAAAGTCGGACCAGGGCGGCTGGTCCGCCAACCAGCGGGACAGATCGCTCAAATCCGCCGTGCGGAACGTCTCGTCGGTGATGAGCGCGAAGCCTGCTCCCCGTTCGAGCTCTCGGACCAGCCCCGGCAGGTCGGGGCAGACCTCGGTGGCGATCCCCACCGCGCGCAGAAGATCGGCGGCAACAGCAGAATCCCGACCATGTGGGGCAAGGATGAGAGCCCGCATGGAGTGGAGATGAGACACGGCGTCCATGCTCAGCGGTCTTCGAGCAGAGAGGCGCGATCCTCCTCTGCCATCACCGGCACGCCCCGCAGCACACCCTGGAAGCTCCTGAGCGGTGCGCCGATGGCAATCCCGCTGCTGTCGACCCGGATCTCCCGGATAGTGCTCTCATGCGAACCGAATCGCTTCTTGATAACAGACAGAGCCCGCCGCACCTGGCCGAAGGCCTCGAAGTAGCGCAGCAGGATCACCGTATCGGCCAGATAGGTGACGTCGACCGGTGCCTTCATGTCGCCGACAAGCCCGTGCTGCGCTACGAGCAGGAAGGTCGAAGCGCCCTGCCGGTTGAGGTATTGCAGCAGCTCATGCATGTGCAGGATCAGAAACTGCTCCTCCGGCATGGCGGCCTGATAGCCGTTGAGGCTGTCGATTACGATGGTCTTGACCCCATGCTCAGCCACCTGGGTCCGCACCCGGTGCGTGAACTCGCCCGGCGAGAGTTCGGCGGCGTCGAGCTGCTCGATGAACAGGTTGCCGGCCACGCACATCGCCTCCAGGTCGATGCCCATCAGCCTGGTACGATCGAGCAGGAGACCGAGCTCTTCGTCAAAAACGAACAATGCCGCCTTCTCACCCCGCTGAACGGCAGAGACTGCAAACTGCACCACGAGAAGCGACTTGCCGCTGCCGGCTGGACCCATGATCAGAGTGCTGGAGCCCCGCTCGATGCCACCGCCGAGCAAAGCGTCGAGTTCCCTGATCCCGCTCGTCAGCACGGTGCGGGCAAAGCCCGTCTTGTGCTCGCCTGACACCAAGCGCGGGAACACCTGGACTCCACCCTCAACAATCGTGAAGTCGTGAAAGCCGCCTCGGAAGCTCTGGCCGCGATATTTGATCACCCTCAAGCGGCGGCGTTCGGCCCCATAAGTCGGGGTCATCTCCTCCAAGCGGATGACCCCATGGGCGAGACTGTGCACGGTCTTGTCGTTCGTGTCGGTGGTCAGATCATCGAGCATCAGGACGGTTGCGCCCTGCTGGGCGAAGTAGTGCTTCATCGCCAGGATCTGCCGGCGATAGCGCAGCGAGCTTTGCGCCAGGAGGCGGATCTCGGACAGGCTGTCGATCACGATCCGGACTGGACGGGCCCGGTCGATGGCCTCGAACACGGCCTTGGTGGTCTCGCCGAGTTCCAGGTCGGAGGAGTAGAGCAGGCTCTGCTGGTGCTCCTCGTCGAGCAGGCTCTCAGGTGGCACAAGCTCGAACACATGGATGGCATCATCCAAGGACCAGCCATGCGAGGCGGCACCCTCGCGCAGCTCCCGCTCGGTTTCAGACATGGTGATGTAGAGGCCTGTCTCGCCCACCTTGGCACCTTCCAGCAAGAACTGGAGGGCAATGGTGGTCTTGCCGGTGCCGGGGCTGCCCTCCAGGAGATAGACATGGCCTGGAGCGAGGCCGCCGACGAGAATGTCATCGAGGCCCTCGACCCCGATCTTCGCTTTGGGGACGGGCTTGGATGGAGCGGTCATGCAAAAGTCCGATCTCGGCCTGAATGGCCGGAGGCAGGATGTGGGACGGGATCATGGTCAACACCCCGGCAAGAGCCTGTTCGGCATGCCAGAGGTCATAGCGCTGCTGGAGATCGAGCCAGAGCCGCGGGGCGGTTCCTGACAGGCGGGCCAAGCGGGTGGCCATCTCGGGGCTGACCGCGGCCGTGCCGGCGAGAACCCGATGGAGCGTCTGGCGAGCGATGCGAAGTTCGCGGGCGGCTTGGCTCACGGAAAGGCCGAGCCCGGGCAGCACCTGATCGCGCAGCATGCCACCGGGATGGAGCGGGGCCTGAGGACAGCCATCGCGGGGTGAGGCCATGATCCTGCTTTCGGTAAGGCGGATTGTAGCGTTATGGGTGACAGCGTCCAGAAAGCAAGAGGAAGCCCTCCACGACTGGGCCGCGATACCGAACGCTCGGACCATAAGTCTGGCTGTCCAGGGTCGCCCTACCTGAGCATCGGCCAAGTGTCGGACAGCTTGTACCCTCCAGGGAATGGGTCGGACGGGTCGAGCATGAGCTGGGAGGTTCCGGCGATCCATGCGCGTCCGGAAATCGACGGAATGATCGCCTTCTGTCCTGCCACCGTCGTCTCGCGCACGATCCTGCCGATGAATTGGGTATCGATGATCGAGACGCCGGTCAGCGTCTCACCTTCCTTGAGCAGGCCGCGGGCGTTCAGGATTGCCATCCGGGCCGACACCGCCGTGCCGGTCGGCGACCGATCGACTTTGCCCGGCTGAATGGCGACCGCCGAGCGCGACATCAGCCGTCCCTCCTCCCGGTAAAGGGGCCCCGCGAAGGCGCAGAAGGAGATGTGGTTCCATCCTGTGTCCTCAGGATGGGAGAAGCCCAGTTGCTCGTTGGCCGCATTGGTGATCCTGATGCCGATCTCGGCCAGCGCGCGGGCCTCATCCGCAACGAGCCTGAAGCCGAGCGTCTGGGCCTCGACGACGACGAAACTGTCGCCGCCATAGGCGGTATCGACCGTCATCGTCCCCAGCCCCGGCACTTCGAGCGTCGCGTCGAGCCTGGCGGCGAAGCTCGGCACGTTCGTGACTGTGATCCGCTCAGCCTTGCCATTGCGGCACTCCGCGACGACCTCCACCAACCCAGCGGGAGCCTCCAGGACCATGCGGGTTTCCGGTTCGGTCATTGGAATGATGCCGCTGTCCAGCAGCACGGTCGACACGCAGATCGAGTTCGAGCCTGACATGGGAGGCGTGTCCTCCGGCTCCATGATGATCCAGCCCATTTGCGCCCTGGGGTTCTTTGGGGGAACGAGCAGATTTACGTGGCGGAAGACGCCCCCGCGCGGCTCGTTGAGAACGAAATTCCGCAGCGTCTTGTCCTGTGCGATCCACCGCGACTGTTCCCACACGGTCTCTCCGGGCGGAGGCGCGACACCACCGACGATCACGTCACCCACCTCGCCTTCGGCATGGCAACTGACCACATGGATGATTTTCGAGGAACGCATCGTTCGGTTTCCTTAAAAGATGGCATAAGCTCAGGGGCTGAGTAGCAGGGCTTCGGGACTCCGGTTTTGTGCGGCCTCTATGAAAGGAGCACGGTCGGCTCCACTGTCATGAGGAAAGGAATGCGGCGCCCTTTTTGTGGGCGCCGCTGATGGGACCGACCGATCGGGATTAGGTTCCCGGGGCATAGTCCGCCTTGCCGCCCTTCCATTGATAGACCACGAAACCCGGTTGCTTGTTGTCGCCCTTGGCATCGAAGCCGATCGGCCCAGCCACCGTTGGGACGGTGTTCGCCGCAATGGCCTTGGCCACCGCCGGGCCATCGACCTTGCCGGCCTTCTTGAGCGCGTCGGCAAGGACCTGGACGGCCGCATAGGCATAAAGCACATAGCCCTCCGGCTCGATGTTCTTGGCCCGCATCTCCTTCACCACGTCGGTCGCGGCCGGGTCCTTGCGCGGATCGGGGCCGAAGGTGAACAACGTGCCCTCGGCGGCCGGTCCGGCAATCGAGAGGAGTTCCTGGGTCGAGATCGGATCGCCGCCGATAAGTTGGAGCTTGAGGCCCTGGTCGGCCGCCTGGCGCAGGATCAAACCGGCCTCGGCATGATAGCCGCCGAAGAACAGCACCTCGACGCCGGCCGTCTTCAGGCGGGTGATCAGCGCGGTGTAGTCCTTCTCGCCAGGATTGATGCCGGCCTCCACCACGACCGACTGCTTCCCCTCGGCAAGCTTCTTCTTGACCTCTCCGACAAGGCCGGTGCCGAACGGGCTCTTGTCGTGCACAAGGGCGATCTTCTTGCCGGACAGATTCTTGATCACGTAATCGGCTGCGGTCGGTCCCTGCTGATCATCGCGTCCGGTGATCCGGAAGATCGTCTTCATGCCCCGCTCGGTAACCTTGGGGTTGCTGGATACCGTGATGCTGGTGATGCCGGCCTCGTCATAGACTTCCGAGGCCGGGAGGGTCGAGCCGGAGCAGAAGTGCCCGAAGACGAGCTTGATGCCCTCGCCGACGACCTTGTTGGCGACTGAGACCGCCTGCTTGGGATCGCAGGCGTCGTCCATGGCGACGATCTCCAGCTGTTGTCCGAGCACGCCGCCGGACGCATTGACGGCATCGGCGGCTGCCTGGGCGCCGTTCTTCATCTGGTCGCCGAAAGTGGCCGAGCTCCCGGTCATCGGACCGGCGACGGCGATCCTGATCTGGGCGAAAGCCGGGGCGGAGCCGATCAGCAGGGCGGTAGAGAGCAGGAGCATCCGAAGGTGTTTGATGGCCATTGGAACTTTCCTCCTTGGGGCTGCGTGCCAGACACTGGGCAAGGTCCCGCCACTCAAAGCAGAGAAATCCGCGCTTTCTAAGGAGAGACGGCCTGATCCGGAAGCCGTTGACCTGTTCGAGCATCGAAAATGTGGAGCTTGGCCGCGGGCAGGCTACAGGCAACGTCCGTGCCGATCTGGTAATGCGCCCGCTCCAGCACGAATGCCTTCAGAGCGGAACAGGCGGTTCTGATATGGAGGATTGTCCCCAGCCCCATCGGCTCCACCAGCTCGATTTGGCCCATGTGATCGCCGTCCCCCCCTGTCGAAACCTGAACGTCCTCAGGGCGCACCCCGACCCTCACGGCTTGGCCATGTCGACCCTGTAGATGATCGGAGACCGGCATCTTCTCGCCTGATCCAAGGGTGATGAACCGACGTTCGCCGTCGCAATGCAGGGTGCCGTCGAGCACGTTGATGGCAGGCGACCCGATGAAGCTGGCAACGAAGAGGTTCGCGGGGCGCTCGTAAAGATCGAGCGGCGTTCCGACCTGCTGGACGGCGCCTGCGTTCATCGCAACGATACGGTCCGCAAGCGTCATGGCCTCCACTTGATCGTGGGTCACATAGATCGATGTCGTGCCGAGCTCCCGGTGGAGCTTCTTGATCTCCACGCGCATCTGTTCGCGAAGACGCGCATCGAGATTGGACAAGGGCTCATCAAACAGGAACGCCTTCGGCTTGCGCACGATGGAGCGCCCCATCGCGACGCGCTGCCGCTGTCCTCCCGACAGGGTACGAGGTTTTCGATCAAGGAAGGACTCGAGCCCCAGCTTGGAGGCGGCCGCATTCACGACCTCGGCCATTCGCTCCGAAGGCGTTCCTCGCAACTTGAGGCTATAGCTCATATTGTCGCGAACCGTCATGTGCGGGTAGAGGGCATAGGACTGGAACACCATGGCGATGTCCCGGTCCTTCGGCGCCAGTTCATTGACAACCTTCCCGGCAATGCGGATGTCCCCGCGGGTGATGCCCTCCAGTCCTGCGATCATGCGCAGGAGCGTGGACTTGCCGCATCCCGAAGGCCCGACCAGCACAACGAACTCCCCATCCTGGATCGACAGGTCAACCTCGTGAAGGACAGGCACGGCCCCATAGGACTTGCCGACACCCTGGATATCGATGGAAGCCATGATGGTAACCCTCAGCCTTTGACCGCGCCCGCTGTCAGACCCCGGACGAGATAGCGTTGAACGAGAAGGAAGAAGAGACATGCGGGGATCAGGGCCAGGATGCCGGCCGCCATCATCTGCCCGAAATCGACGGAGAACTTCGATACGAAGCTGAGCAGACCGACCGGAAACGTGCTCGCATCGGCCTTCGACACGAGCATGAGCGCGAAGAGCAGTTCGCTCCAGGCTGCCGTGAAAACGAAGCCCAGGGTTGCGGCAATGCCCGGCAGGGTGAGCGGGAGGATGATCTGTCGGAAGGCGCGGAAGCGCGAAGCACCGTCGATCATCGCAGCCTCCTCCAGATCCTTCGGGATCCCGTCGAAGAACGACTGCATCAGGAAGGTCGCAAACGGCACGTTGAAGGCCGTGTAGACGATGACGAGACCGGTGAGGCTGTTGGTGAGCCCGAACGGCGAGAAAAGCTTGAAGATCGGAGCCACCAGCATCACGAGCGGGAACATCTGGGTGATGAGCATCAGCCCGACGAGCCACATCTTGCCGCGGAAATCGAAGCGCGACATGGCATAGCCCGAAAGAGCAGCGATCAGCGTTACCACGACGGCCGTGCTGCCCGAGACGATCAGGCTGTTCTTGAAGAACAGCGGAAAGTCACTATGCGCGAGCACGAAAGTGTAATGTGCCAGGGAGGAACGGGATGGCCAGAGCCGAATACCCTCGCTGTAGAGGAGATCGTTCGGTGTGACAGATACCTTGAGCAGCCAGTAGAGGGGAAACAGCGCAAAAGCGACGTAGAGGGCAAGCAGCCCATAGTGAAGGATCCAGTACGGAGTGCTGCGGGCGGAGGATGTCATAGGGCTCCCCTCATCGTCTCAGCAGGGACTGCCGCATCAGGATGATGACGAAGGAATAGGCCAGCAGAATCCCAAGCAGCACCATCGCGATCGCGGATGCATAGCCGAAATCGAGGCGCCGGAATGCCTGTGTGAAGATGTAGCTCGAAACAATCTGCGTCTGATCAGCGGGTCCGCCATTGGTCATCACGATGATGAGATCGGCGAAGTTCGCAATCCAGATGGTCCGCAACATGACCGTAATCGCGATTGTGGGCGCCAGGAACGGCAGGGTGATGTCGATGAAGCGCCGCCAGGCGCCGGCGCCATCGATGGCAGCCGCTTCATAAATGTCTTGCGGGATCGACTGCAAGGCCGCGAGCAACGTGATGGCGAAGAACGGGATACCCCACCAGACATTGGCGACGATCGGTCCCCAGATCGCGAGATGGGGATCCGACAGAATGTTCTCGGGAGCAGGCAGGACTCCGAGGGCCGCCATCCAGTGCGGCAGGGGGCCGACGACAGGATTGAACAGCCAGGCCCAGTTCAGGCCCGATAGGAACGTCGGCACCGCCCAGGGCAGAAAGACCAATGCCTGGATGACGCCACGCCCCGGAAAAGCATTGTTGAGGAGGAGTGCCAATACGAGGCCGAAAGAAAATTGCAGAACGACCGAAGCCAAGGTCCAAACAAGCGTGTTCCTCATAGACAGCCAGAACGCCGCATCCGTCCAAAGCGTTTGGAAATGCTCAAGACCGACGAAGCCGCCGCTGAAAGGGTTGATCAGCTGCATGTCCCGGAAGGCGTAGGACAAACCGATGATCAGCGGCACGAGCATGATGACCGCAATCAGGATGACGGAGGGAGCGATATACAGGTAAGGCTCGAGGCCTGCCACGAACCGACTCAGAGGCGCGCGCCGGCGGCCTGCAGCCTCCTCGTATAAGGGCATCGTTGACATGCGGCGCTCCTTGGCGGGACAAATCAGGTGGACGGCGCGGCTCAGAAGCCGCGCCGATCCGGATTACTTGCTCGAGGCGAGGTGTTTTTTCTGCGCCTTCGTCATGTAATCGGCCCACTGTGCCGCCATGTCCTTTGGAGCGAGTTGGCCAAGAAGAGCCTGCTGGCTGGTCTTCACCGCAAGCGAGTCGGCGAAAAAGGCGAATTCCTGCAGATAGGTTGGCATGATGGTCGGCACGACGTTCTTGTCTGCCAGTTCCTCGAACCACCCCTTGAACTGTGGGCCGGAATAGAACGGATCGTTCTCGGCCGACTTGTAGATCGGCAGCGCACCCGTTTTTTTGTTCCAGGCGATATTGCCTTCGGGGCCAGCGAGCGCAGCAAGCAGCTTCCAGGACAGCTCCTTGTTCTTGCTGTTCGCGAACATAGACCAACCGGCATAACCCAGTGTCGGGAAGGCCTTGCCTGCCGGGCCCTTCGGGAAAGGCGCGACTCCATATTCCTCCGGCTTCATGCGCTCGGCAATAGCGATCAGCGCATCAGGATCCTGGTCGAGCATGGCGCAGGTGCTGGAATAGAACCCTGCGACGATCTCGTTGAAGCCCCAGTTCACGCTGTCCTTCGGAGCGTAACCCTTCTTGTAGAGATCAGTGAGATAGGCGAGGCCCTGCACCCATCCGTCATCTGCGAAGGTCGAGGTTCCATCCTGCTTGAAGAACGAGTTGTCGCCGGCCATCGTGGCGCCGAACATCACCCAACCGTTCAGGCCGCCGGGGCCACCCCGCAGGCAGTACCCGTACTTGCCCGGAATGGCCGAAACCTTCTTGGAGACCTCTTCGAACTCCGCGAGGGTCTTCGGTGGCTCCTTCACGCCGGCCTGCTCGAAGAGCTTCTTGTTGTAGAACATGGCCCTCAAATAGAAGCCGTAGGGTATCGTGTAGGCGGTATTCTTGACGCTGCGACCGACCTCCAGGGCTCTCTCGTTCAGACCGCCCGTATGGGGCCAAGCCTTCAGGTAAGGCTCGAGGCTCTCCAGGGCGCTGTTGTTGGCGTAGAGTGAAAGCCACCGATCCGGCATCTCGACAACATCAGGCGTATCGCCGGCGGACACCATGGTGGCGAATTTCTCGAAGGCTTGGCTCCAGGGCAGAGACGTGATTTCCACCTTCACGCCGGGATTCGCTTCCTCGAAGCCCTTCACGATACCCTTGAGCGTTTCTGTCCGCTCAGGACTCGTGATGACTTCGGTGAGCTTCAGGGTGGTTTGGGCAAGAGCGCTGCCGGCGAAGGTCGTGGCGAGCGCAGTAGCGAGCAGTAGGCGTTGGATCATGGTCTTCCCTCTGTTTTGATCTTGTCTCGAACGTGTTCGACCGCTCCTGACGACAGTTTGGTTAGCTCATCTTCGCCTCCCTGATGGCTTGTGAGAGATCGGCCACGAGGACATCCTGGCCTTCAAGGCCCACATGAAGCCGCACGACACGAGCGGAGACGCCGAAATCGATCGCCGAATTGGGCCCTGCCGCCTGGGCACGGACCACCTGAGCAGGCACCACAAGGCTCTCATGTCCGCCCCAGCTCACGCCGAGCTTGAAAAACCGGAGTGAGTCCGCGAACCGGGCGATGTCGACGCTGCCGTCGAACTCGAAAGAGAACAGGCCGGATGTGCCTTGCAGTCCGTCGAGCAGCCCATTGCTCAGGCCGGGATGATAGACCGCCACCACGTCCGATCGCTTCGCGAGTTCACGCGCCACGTGCAGACCCGCTGCCTCATGCGCTCTCATGCGGATCGGCAAGGTGCGAAGACCACGCAGCAGGAGCCATGCATCGAACGGGGATAGCTTGCCGCCGAGGTAGGGATAAATGCGGGATCGGATCTCTCCGATGAGCCCTCCCGAGCCCACGAGGACGCCTGCCACCACGTCGCTGTGGCCGCCGATGTATTTCGACGCGGAGTGGACCACGAGGTCGACTCCGAGGGTCAGCGGCTGCTGGAAGATGGGACTCGCCCAGCTGTTGTCGATGATCGAGATCGCGCCGTTCTCGCGGGCTACCCTGGCAAGCGTTGCCACATCATGGACATGCATGAGCCAACTCGTCGGGCTCTCCATGTAGAAGAGCCTTGCCCCGGGCAGAGCGCGTCGCACCGCGTCGTGGTCACGACCATCCACATAGTCGACCGTCACGTTCATCCGCTTGAGGTAGGTCTGGAAGAGCCGGTACGCGTCGGGATAGACATGCTCCACGCATACGATCCGGTCGCCCGGTTGGACGAATGCCAGGACGGCTGACGCAATGGCCGCCATGCCGCTGGCGAATCCGATCGCATCCTCCCCACATTCCAGAGCGGCCATTTTCTCCTCGAACAGACGAACCGTGGGATTGAGGCCACGGGTGTAGGTGGGGCGCACCTTCTGTCCGCGATAGGTTTCTTCCATCTCGGCATAGGAGCTGAAGGTGAAGAGAGAGGTTTGCGCGATCGGCGGCACGACAGCCTCGTAGGCGTGCTCGCTATCATGGGCAAGGATGGCCATGGCGCGGGCCAACGGATCCACGGAGGTGTTCATCTGATCATGTCCTTGATGTCCTCCTCAACGATGGCGAGGATTGAAAGCGTCTTGGAGCGGGCTGCGTCCGGATCCTTGGCCGCGATGGCCTCGAACAGCTCGCGATGAACCGGAAAGGAACGGGCGGCGAAATCGACACGAACGCGCGACATGCCGAACAGCATCTGCACACTTTCCCGCATCTGCGACAGGAGTTGGTTGAAGATGGGATTGCCGCTGGCGTCATAGATCGAGAGATGAAATGCCAGGTCCTCGGGACCAGCGCAGCCCTTCTCGCGGTGAACGGACTCCATGATCAGCAGCTTAGACTCGATCCGCTCGAGATCGGCAGCTCCAGACCGTACCGCCGCGAGGGCGCTTGCCTCGACTTCCAGGCCACGGCGAACCTCCAGCATCTGGAGAAGGCCGTTCTGCCCGCTGTCAACCGCCAGTGGAAGGTGCATGGTCTCGGGTGAGATTCGACGCAGGAGGTAGGTGCCACTGCCCCTGCGGCTCTCGACGACTCCGAGAGCCTGCCAATGACGGATAACCTCTCGGATTGTGGAACGCCCGACCGAGAGCTCAGCCATCAACTCACGCTCCGGAGGCAAACAATCTCCGGGCTGCAGGTCCGAATGGCCGATGTACTCGGCGATCGCCTGCATCGCGCCTGACGTGCGGGCAGATGTGGTGCGGCGCACCTGAGTTCCCCATTCCGAGTCCATTCTGCTCCGACCTCGCATGTTCTGGTGAACTGCCCGAAGGCGATACCCTTCGGAATTGGTCTGACAACTTCGAAGCTGGATCAGGGCCAGCCTATTGTCAAGGCGTGACGGGACTGCTCCGCGTTGCAATGGGCGACATATGGATGATCCGGAGTTCGTCTCGCGACCTGGTGTAAGGGACATTGAGCGGGACGGTGATTGTTCGATGTCGCGTGCCAGGCAAAGCGCTTCGGGTACACGACGGCGCACGATGGGTGCCGGCCTCGAAGGCATGTTCGTTTCGACAGGTGAGCGGCACGCGTCAGGCGTTCGAGCCCAAACGTTCCGCGGCTCAGATGATCCGCTCTGTCGATTGAAACAGTGTATCGCAGCGCGTCGAAGGATTAACAGGGTTTTCCAATCAGATCCGCCGACATCGCTCGGCGCTCGGCAGATCGAAAGTGTGATCGGGTGTCGGTGTGCATCAGATTACAAACATCAACTCCGGCGGGCGTTGGTGCTGACATCTGACCAGTCGATCATAACGCGCCAAATCCATGCTTCTGCGGTCCTGCGGCGCAACAGTCCGGCCAAGTTTCGAAGATCTCCCCGGTTCGCGCAGAGCATAAGTTAATTGGTCCAGTCGCTTACTCCATGTTCGGATATTTTTCGCTTCCGAGTTCCATCTCGACGGTCACATGCCATGAATGTCTGCCGACGTTCGCTAGCCTAAAATGTGTAACCCCTTGGGGGTAGACAACACAAAAATTCCGGACACATTATCTGCCAAGCGTGAAAGCGCTGACGGGCAGGCGCCAACCTGCCTGGGGGGAATTGATAACTTCAAACCAGTGTCGCGGAAACAGCGCACAGTCGTGAGAGAGGAACCCCAAGATGCCGAATCCCAGCCAAGCGAGCGATCAGTGGTGGGTCAACGATCAGACACCGGACAACCCCTATGGCAAGAGCGAGGACTATGAGTCCTTTCTTAGCTATCTAGGCGCATTGAACCGCAGTCTCACGCCGGCGATCGCTGCAGGAACGCTGAGGATCAACGTCTACGAGCTCAATGATCACCCTGACTACAAGGCTGCCGCCATCGGCGCCTTGCAAGCGTGGTCCTCTGTCACTCCCCTGAAATTCGAGATCGTCGACGACGCGCCATTCAACAGAGCCACAGACTGGATTGAAGTCGTTAGTCCAGAGCTGGGACAGCCGGACGAAGGCAGCGCCTATTCGAGCAATCGCTATGTCAGCATCGGTCAGCGCTTCCATGACACGGAACCCAACAAAACGGATGTCGGCGGTTACGTCTTCGACTCCTTCATCCATGAGTTCGGCCATGAATTCGGCCTCAATCATCCCGGGCTCTACAATTACAGCGGCCCAGGCGGCGTGCAGATCAACTATCTGAACAACGCGACCTGGACTTATGATCGCCAGCAATACAGTGTCATGTCCTATTTCGATGGGATCGATGTCGGCGAGACCAGCCGCTGGTCCGCCTCGACGCCGCTGATGGCTGACATCGAAGCCGTCATTCGCCGCTTTTTCTCGACGGTCGATGCCAATGGAGTGCGCACCTACCAGCAGATCGATCTCAACACGGGCGACAACGTCTACGGCTTCGGCAGCACGCAACTCTCCTATCAACTGACCTCCTCGGGCATGCGCCATGACATCGGCTTCGCGATCCATGACACTGGCGGGACCGATACGGTCGACTTCTCCGGCTCGACAGCGGGGACAATCCTCGACTTGCGTGCCGGACACTTCTCGAGCGTCAACGGCCACAGCAACAATGTGTCGATCTTCGCAGGGCACAACGCGGATAGAACCGACTATTACATCGAGAACGGCGTTGGCAGTGCGTATGACGACATCTTGATCGGCAATGACGGCGCCAACGTTCTGGACGGACGAGGCGGCAGCGACCGAATGGCAGGCAACGGAGGCGACGACATCTATTTCGTTGATTCTCTCGACGATATCGTCCGGGAGGAGCTCAATGGAGGCAATGACACGGTCATCCTCCTCTCCAGGGATCTGAGAATCAGGAAGATCGCCAACGTCGAAAGCATCATCTACGCCGACGTGTCGACCACTCAGCCCGGTAGCGGCAGCGAGACCCCGCCCGGCGCCGGCGACAACACGCTGACCAGCATTACCTTCGGCGACAATGGAAACAATACCCTCGATGGAGGCGCCGGGGACGACACGATTTTTGGCCAAGGAGGCGACGACCTGATCATCGGCGGCCGCGATTCGCTCGCCAGCCGCGATATCAACAACACGATCGATGTCGAAGATCTCGAAGACCGGACCGAAAGCGACGACGGCAACGATGCCCTTTACGGCGGCCGCGGCAACGACACCCTTCTCGGTGGCCAGGGCAATGACATCCTCGATGGCGGCGACGGCGACGACATGCTGAGCGGCCAGGACGGCGTGGATGTGTTCAGGGGCGGCGCGGGCATCGACACGGTCGATTACAGCAAGGAAAGCCCTTTCCAGCTGCTCGTCAATCTGGCGACGAATACCGCCAGCGGCGGCACCGCGTCGGGTGACACGTTCGACAGTATCGAGAACCTGATCGGCTCCGACGATCGCATCGATCGGTTCATCGGAACATCCGCGGCAAACCACTTCTGGGGACGTGGCGGCGGCGATTACTTCAACGGCGGCGGCGGCAACGACATCCTGGATGGTGGCAACGACGGTGACATCCTGTATGGAGAAGCCGGGGACGATACGATCATCGGCGGCGCCGGTCAGGATTACCTGGATGGCGGCTCTGGCAACGACACGGTCGTCTACACAGGCAGCTCCGATGGCGTCACGATCGATCTTGCGAATGGCACGGCCAGCGGCGGCGACGCTGACGGTCCGGTGCAGATCGTCGGCCGGGGCACGACGATCCGGCACGATATTCTTGCCGGCTTCGAGAATGCCGTCGGCTCGTCCTTCGACGACCATCTCATCGGCACTGCGCAGGCCAATGAGCTCTCGGGTGGTGCCGGCAACGACACGCTGACCGGTGGCGGCGGTGCCGACAGATTGATCGGCGGAGCCGGCAGCGACACGGCGGATTACGCCGGCGCGTCCAGCGGCGTCAGGCTCACCCTCGCGGGAGGCAGATCGGGTGGCGATACCTATGTGTCCGTCGAGAACCTCGCAGGTTCCGGCCATAACGACCGGCTAACCGGCAACGGCGCGGCCAACGTCTTGACCGGCCAGGGCGGGAACGACGTGATCGACGGCGGCCGGGGCGACGACACACTGCTCGGCGATTTCGCATATCAGGGCGACGCGCCCCCTCGCCCGGGACTCGGAACCGGCTACGCCACGCTGGGACCTGATGCGACGAACAACTCGTTCGCCACCGCGTTCGACATCTCCAACAACTTCTCCCTCGCGAGCGATCCCGACATCTTCGATTCGACCACGACCCTCCACACGACTGTCAATGCGACCGGAAACGGCCAGGGTGGATTCTACAAGATCGAGCTGGCGGCCGGCACCGTCATCACGATCGACATCGACGGAATCGCCGATCCGAATGTCCATGACAGTTGGCTCAGGCTGCTCGACAGCAACGGCGAAATCGTCGCTCAGAACGATGACGGCGGCAGCGACCCCGGCTCTACGACCGGCCGAGACTCGAGTCTGGTGTACGTCGTCGAAGAGACCGGAACCTATTACATCCTGGAAGGCAGCTGGTCAGATACGGTGCCGGGAGACGGCTGGGCCGAATCTGTGCCGCAAGGCTCGACCTATAAGGTGAACGTATCGGTCGAGCTTCCCCCTGCACCGGCTCAGCCGGGCGTTGCAGGGTCGGACCGGCTCGACGGCGGCAGCGGCAGCGATCTGCTGGACGGCGGTCTGGGAGCCGACACGCTCACCGGCGGCGCGGGAGAGGACAGCTTCCGCTTCTCGACGGCGCTCGGGAACGGCAACGTCGACCGGATCAAGGACTTCAAGGTCAGCGATGATACGTTCCTGCTGGACAACCTCGTCTTCGGGAACGTGGGTGGCGATGGCGCTCTCGCCCTGGGGGCGTTCCACAAAAGCAAGGCGGGCGTTGCTCATGACGCCGACGATCGGATCATCTACGATACCGATAGCGGGGCTTTGTTCTACGACGCCGACGGGTCGGGACAGGGTGCAGCCGTTCAGTTTGCGCGGCTGAGCAAGAATCTGAATGTTGCGGCGACCGACTTCGTCATCATCTAACCCATACCCTGGTGGGGCGCTTCCAGGCGCCCCGCCTTCTCGTTGGATGGCAATCCGTCTCTCGTGTCCGAACCACACGCGGAGCGGCAAAAGCGCCAATGCGCCAGTCCTTCGGGGCGATCATGGAGTCTGTGATGAAACGCCCGACCGACAGCCGCACTTTATGGATGGCCGCCGGCGTTGCGGCCGTCGCTGCCGCGGCAGGGCCCGCCGCAGCACAATCGCAAGAGATCCGCGGCGCTGTCACGTTCGAGGGAGGCACGGTGATTCCCCAAGGCCAGCTCAAGATTTATCTCGAGGACCGGTCGATTCGAGACGAAGCGCGCCGTCGCGCGGCCATAACGCGCATCCAGAGCGACGGCAAGTCGACGACGCTCGCCTTTTCCCTATCGGCGCCGGCAACCCTGCCTCCTTCGCCCACGCTGCAGATCGTTGCACGCCTCGAGCGTGCGGATGGTTGGCTGCTCGCGCGGGGCAGCACACCGTTCGAGTCCGGTCCGCCTGTTTCTGTCAAGCTCAACGCCGCTACGTACTGAAGCGCTGTCGGCTGGAGTGACGTCCTAAGCGCTGCAAGCAGGCCTGAAATCCCGGCGCCCTTCACGCCGTGCAGAGAGGACATCTCTGTCCCGCAGTTTGTGCCGTCAACGGCGCGCGAGGGAGGATCGTCGCTACTCGATGATCCTCCAGCGGCGTCCATCGCGGGCCAACAGGAATCCTGCCTCCTCCGGCCCTGACGAGCCCGCAGGGTAGTATTCGAGCCCCCTGGCCCCTGCCTTCGCCCAGGCATCGAGGAACGGTTGGACTATGGCCCATCCCGCTTCAACTCCGTCGGCCCTTTGAAAGTGCAGGGCGTCGCCCGTCATGCAGTCGTAGATCAGGGTCTCGTATCCAGTGCTCGGAGCGACATCGAAGTGATCCTTGTACTTGAACGTCATGTCGACGCTCTCCGCTGCAAGCACAGGTCCGGGCACCTTCGCGTTGAAACGCAATGTGATCCCTTCGTTGGGCTGAATGCGCAGGACGAGGAAGTTCTGCCCTAATCGGTCGACGGAGGTCTGCTCGAACATCGAGATCGGCGCCTGCTTGAACTTGATCGCCACCTCCGTCCGGCGGGCCGTGAGGGCCTTGCCGGTTCTCAGGTAGAACGGCACTCCAGCCCACCGCCAGTTATCGATCTCAAGCCGGAGAGCCGCATATGTTTCCGTGGTGCTGCCGGGCGCCACGTGCTCGGCGTCCCGGTAGGCCACGACGGCTTCGTCATTGACGCGGCCGGCGCGGTACTGACCGCGCACCGAGTTTGCGAGCGCTTCGGCCTCGCTCGGGATCCTGATGGCCGCCAGGGCTTCAGCTTTCGCATTGCGAACGCGCTCCGCCTCGAACCGGGCCGGCGGCTCCATGGCGATCAGGGCCAGCAGCTGGAACAGGTGGTTGGGCACCATGTCCCGCAGGGCTCCCGTCCTGTCGTAGAAGCGCCCTCGCCTCCCGACGTTGACGGTTTCGGCCACCGTAATCTGCACATGATCGATGTGATCCCGGTTCCAGATCGGCTCGAAAAGCCCATTGGCAAAGCGAAGAAGCAGGATGTTCTGGACCGTCTCTTTGCCGAGATAGTGGTCGATGCGGTAGATTTGATCTTCCACGAGCACTTCCAGAAGGGCTTGGTTGAGAGCCCGGGCCGAGGCCAGGTCCGTCCCGAAGGGCTTCTCGACCACGACCCGGCGCCAGGGAGTACCTGATGGACCCTCCTCGGACAGACCGGCCCTCGCCAGATGGCGCGCAATCGGCTCGAACGTATCCGGTGGCATGGCCAGGTAGAACAGGCGATTGCCGTCCGTGCCTGCCGTTGCCTCAAGCTCCTCCAGGACCGCCTTGAGTTGGAGAAAGGTCCCGCCGTCGTCGATGCTGCCGGACACGTAGGCGACATGGGCGACAAGCCTTTGGGCCAGGTCCGGGTCCACCTCACGGGTGGCATGCCCCTTCAACGCCGTCAGAAGATCCTCCCGGAACTCGTCGGCCGTTCGGACGCTGCGCGCTACGCCCACGATAGCGAAGCGCTCCGGGAGCAGGCCCGTGGCGGCGAGATTGTAGAGAGCCGGCAGGAGCAAGCGGCTTGTCAGATCTCCGGAGGCACCGAAGATCACGAAACAGCAAGGGTCGGCGGCAGGTGCGGGAGATTGCGTCATGCCCCGTCTCCTTTCGGCTTCTTCCCCTCGATATGGCCGCCGAAACCTTTACGCATGGCCGAGAGGATCTTTTCGGCGAAGGTGTGGTCCTGGCGCGAGCGGAAGCGGGCATAGAGGGCGGCTGTCAGAACCTCGGCCGGGACCGCTTCATCGATTGCAGCCTCGACGGTCCAGCGACCCTCCCCGGAATCCTCGACGTACCCTGAATAGGTGCTGAGGTGCTCGTCTGCGGACAGGGCAGTGGCGGTGAGATCAAGCAGCCAGGAGGTGATGACGCTTCCTCTGCGCCACACTTCCGCAATGTCGGCGACATTGAAGTCGAAGCGATGCTCGGGAGGCAGAGCTGGGCTCGACGCATTGCGCAGGATATCGAAGCCTTCGGCATAGGCCTGCATCAAGCCGTACTCGATGCCATTATGGATCATCTTGACGAAGTGCCCGGCGCCGTTCGGCCCGGCATGGATATAGCCCTGCTCTGCCCGGGGATCTCTGCCCTCCCGTCCCGGGGTGACCGGCAGGTCGCCCTGTCCAGGAGCCAACGCGGCGAAGATCGGATTAAGGCGCTCGACCGCCTCGGGCTCGCCCCCGATCATCAGGCAGTACCCGCGCTCGAGCCCCCACACCCCGCCACTGGTACCCACATCGATATAGTGGAGGGCGCGGCTGCGGAGTTGGCGGGCTCGACGCACATCGTCCTGCCAGAAGGTATTGCCGCCATCGATGATGGTGTCCCCCGCCTCGAGCAGTCCGGCAAGCTGCTGGACCGTCGCTTCGGTCACCCTGCCGGCGGGCAGCATGAGCCAGACGGTCCGTGGCGCCTCCAGCTTTGCCACAAGATCCTCCAGGGTCTCACCTCCCATAGCGCCTTCACGGACAAGACCGCTGACGGCTTCCGGGTCGCGGTCATACACGACTCCTGTGTGCCCTGCCTGCATGAGCCGTCGGACGATGTTGCCGCCCATCCGGCCGAGGCCAACCATTCCCAGCTGCATCTTCAGTCTCCAGCTCTGTGTCGTAGGCCGCGATGCTGCGCGTTGATGTCTCCGGTGCACGCAGCGCGTGGCAAAGCAGATGGGCCGGCACCTATCGGCTTAGCTCAAGACTTAGGATCATCAGCCGGATCGTCCATATACCACAGCCCTCGGATGAGACGACCTCCGTGGTGCTCCACGCTTCGCCGCGGGTTCAGGCGGAGAGATCCCCGGCAGGGCTTGCCCAACCCAGCGGCGAAGGCAATAGCCTTGGGGATGAGCGTCAAGAGCTTGAACGAGCATTACCGTCACGAGTGGACGCGACAGGAACACGTCCACCAATGCCGATAATCGTCTCTCGCCATAAAGGAACATCGATGTGCGTCGTGCGCCAACAAGCAGGCGCGTCTTCACTCATCAGCCCCGAGGGCGATTCTGGGAAAGCCAGCCGCCAGGTGGTCGATGAGTGTTCGAACGGCCGGGGGTAGCCCACGCCGGGTCGTGAACACCAGGTGAACGATCCCCCGCTGCCCTCTCCAATCCTGCAGAACATGCACAAGCCGGCCGCGAGCAAGGTGTTCGGCACACACGTGATCTGGCAGGAGCGCGATGCCCAACCCATTGGCTGCTGCGTCCCGGACCGCCGCGAAGTCCCCGCATGTCATGCGCGGCTCGTGCCGCAGCACATGGATGGCACGGTCGTCGCGCTCCAGCGTCCACTCGATTTCTCCAGGATCGTCGCTCGTTCCGAGCGTCGGCAGAGCTGCGAGCGAGGTAATGTCCGCATGGAGCCGGCTGGCGAGTTGCGGGCTGGCTACGAGGATGCGGCGGGAGGTGCCCAATGAGCGCATGGTCAGCGCCGCGTCGCTCGTCAGGGCCGTTCTCACCCGGAGCGCTACGTCGATCCGCTCCCCGATGAGATCAACCGGGCGATCGACTGCGAGAAGCTGCAGCTTCACCTTCGGGTAGCGCGTCAGGAAGCTTTGGATCGTACCGGAGATGACTTCGACGAGGCCGGTTGGGCAGCTCATACGAATGCGTCCATGCGGCTCCGCCTTGGCCTCGGCGACTAGGGCTTCGGCCTGCTCGGCCTCCAGGAGCAGGGTGCGACACCGTTCATAGAAGGCCTGCCCCACCTCGGTCACCCGGAACCGGCGGCTCGAGCGCTCAATGAGCCGAACGCCCAATCGTACCTCGAGCCCGGCAATACGGCGGCTGAGCTTCGATTTCGGCTCCTTCAGCGCCCGGCCCGCGGCAGCAAAGCCGCCATGAGCCACTACCTCGGCAAAATAGGCGTAATCGTTGAGGTCAGTTCGCATGATCGTTCCTCTGATGAAACGCTATGTGCCATGAAATCCGTCTATTCGCATCATCGTTCTCGGCACATCTCTGTCGGCAGCGGCCAATCACGGCCAAGCATGGAGAAGACAGTGACGAACAGGTTCGACAACAAGGTCGTGGTGGTCACCGGAGGGACGAGCGGCATCGGGCTGGCGACGGCCAAAGCGTTTTCGGCGGAAGGCGCTTCGGTCTTCATCACCGGCCGCCGGCAGGAGGCGCTCGACGAGGCCGTGAAAACGATCGGCGGCCGTGTGACTGCAATCCGGGGAGACATGAGCAGGCTGGCCGATGTCGACCGGCTCTATGACACGGTCCAGCAGAAGCATGGGCAGATCGACGTTGTCTTCGCCAATGCAGGCGGTGGTGAGTTCGCCCCTCTCGGCGCGATCACCGAGGAACACTACGAACGCACCTTCGACACGAACGTGAAAGGCGTGCTGTTCACGGTTCAGAAGGCGCTGCCCCTTCTGAAGGACGGCGGGTCGGTCGTTCTCACCTCGTCGACGACCAGTATTTCCGGCACGCCAGGGTTCAGCGTCTATTCGGCGTCCAAGGCGGCGGTGCGCAACTTCGCCCGCAACTGGATCCTCGATTTGAAGGACCGGCACATCCGGGTGAATGCGGTCAGTCCCGGCGTCACTGAGACCGCGGGCCTGAACGAACTCTTCGGCGGCGGTGACCAGGCACAGGGGACCAAGGACTATCTCGCCGGCCTCATTCCGGCCGGGCGGATCGGCCAGCCTGACGAGATCGCCAGGGCCGTGCTGTTCCTCGCCTCCGACGAGGCGAGCTTCGTCAATGGAATCGAGCTCTTCGTCGATGGTGGGCAGGTTCAAATCTGAGATGAGAACGACCTGATTCCGAACCGGAGCGGCCGAGGTCACCAAACGCCCTCGGCCCTCATACCACACCCCTCGCCAGATATCGCCGACCCGGCGGAGCTGGGCTTGCGGGGAAAGCCTCTGCACGAACAGCCGACCGACCTGCTATCGTGGCGAATCGATCGAAGGCACTCGCATAGGACTGCATCATGAAGAAGATCGGATTCCTCTCGTTTGGGCACTGGTCGCCCTCGCCGCAGTCACAGACGCGTTCGGCGCGCGATACGCTCCTCCAGTCCATCGATCTTACCATAGCGGCCGAGGAGCTTGGAGCGGATGGCGCTTACTTCCGCGTCCATCATTTCGCACGCCAGCTCGCCTCGCCCTTCCCGCTTCTGGCGGCGATCGGGGCGAGGACGAAGCGGATCGAGATCGGCACCGCCGTGATCGACATGCGCTACGAGAACCCTCTCTACATGGCCGAGGATGCAGGTGCGGCCGATCTGATCAGCGGCGGGCGTCTGCAGCTCGGCATCAGCCGCGGCTCGCCCGAGCAGGTGATCGATGGCTGGCGGTATTTCGGATACGCGCCCGAAGAAGGTCAAAGCGATGCCGACATGGCCCGTCACCACACGGAAGTGTTCCTGAACGTCCTCAAAGGAGAAGGCTTCGCCGAGCCGAACCCGCGGCCGATGTTTCCGAACCCTCCCGGCCTGCTGCGCCTCGAGCCGCATTCGGAGGGCCTGCGCCAGCGCATCTGGTGGGGATCCGCCTCGAACGCGACCGCTGTATGGGCCGCGCAGCAGGGCATGAATCTCCAGAGTTCGACCCTGAAGGAGGACGAGACGGGCGAGCCCTTCCACATCCAGCAGGCCAAGCAGATCCGCCGTTACAGGCAAGCATGGACAGAGGCAGGGCACGCCCGCGCGCCTCGCGTGTCCGTCTCGCGCTCGATCTTCGCACTCGTGAGCGACCGTGACCGGGCTTATTTCGGTCGCGGCAAGGATAGCGATCAGATCGGCGTCATCGACGACATGCGGGCAATCTTCGGTCGCTCTTATGCAGCCGAGCCGGACAGGCTCGTGGAGGAGCTCAAGGCCGATGAGGCCATTGCCGAGGCCGACACGCTCCTTTTGACGGTGCCGAACCAGCTCGGTGTCGACTATAACGCCCATGTCATCGAGGCCATCCTGCAGCACGTCGCTCCGGCGCTGGGCTGGCGATGACACCGACGCCACGCCCGCACCGGCACCTTGACGGGCGTCTCACGACTTGAATGACAAGGAAGTTGAGAGGGCGATGGGGATAGTCGCCGAGGCCCTGGCCTCACGGCCTGTTGGCATTCTTCAGCCAGCGCTCGGCTGGTGTCGCCAGGATGGTGGTGAGAACCACGATCGCGGCGCCGGCACACACGGACAGGGACGGGATCTCGCCGAAATAGAGCCATCCTGCCGATCCCGAGAAGAGGATTGACAGATATCCGATGGGCGCAAGGAGGTGAGCCTCCTGTTTCTGGTAAGCCTGCAGCCAGCAATATTGGCCAAGCTGCGCCAGAACGCCGACGAGGATGATGCGGGGCGCTTCGTCCCACGGAATCGGCACCCAGACGACGGCTGCAGGAACGGATGTCAGGAGCGTCAGGCCAACCGTGTAGAAGAGCATCAAAACGACTGTGTCCTCCCCGGCAAGACGCCTCGTCTGAACGACCGCGAGAGAGCCGAAGAACACCGATCCGAAAGAAGCCAGCAGACCGAAGTTCCACGGGATCGCGTCGGGCCGCACCATGACGATAACGCCAAGGAATCCGAGCGCCGTGAAAGCGTAGCGTATCCGGCTCACATGCTCTCCCAGCATGAGGGCTGCCATCGCGAGGAGTACGAGCGGTCGCGTGAATCCGATGGCGGTCACCAGCGCCAGCGGCAAGACGGCGAAGGCTGCGAAATTGAGGGTCAGAGCCGCCGAGTTGAAAGCCACACGAGCGAGATGCCCGCGAATGTTCGAGAGGTCGGTCAGCTTCTGGCGGTGGCGCCAAACGAGCGGCGTCACCGACAAAAAGCCGACCAGCGAACGCAGAAAGACAAGTTGAACCGCTGGGTAGATCGCGCCCTCGGCTTTGACCATGGCCTGCATGGTCGTGACCAGCGCCATGTCGAGCAAGAGCCACCCTGCGCTGATCCATAATGGAACAGGAGGCGTACTCGCACTGCCTTCCGACTCGGTCGCCATGTCCTCTCAGGCTGGTTGAACCAGGTTCGCCAGGAGGCGGAAGGCCCCAGGAACGAGCCTGTCGAGCTGATGGTGCAACACCAGCGCCACATGCGTGTGCCGCCCGCGGCCGACGGGAGCCGAGATCAGAGAACCCGTGAGCGGTTCCTCGCCAGGATCGTGGAGGGACAGAAGCTCTTCATAGGCCGGGTCGTAATGGGCGGCGAAGTAGAGACCTCTCTCCTTATCCCAGCCTTGCCAATCCTCCAGCCCAATCCTATTCGGGGCTGTGAGCAGGCGATGTTCCGGTTGCAGAACCGTCACAGGGGCGGCAGGGTCCGTCACGCGCCACCGCAGGGACGGCGAACCGATAGACAGGCGGCGGGGCGGCGTCCGATCCGGATCCCAGCCATCCGTCGGACGATGGTAGAGCGTCACGAGATGACCACCCTCCTCCACGAAGCGATGCACTCGAGCAGTCGCGGACTGTAGGTCGCGTCTCAACCCGAATGCAAAGATGCCGATGACGATGGTGGTAAACGTCGAGAGAGAACCGTCCTTCAGGTCGGCTTCCGCCAGATCCGTCACATCGAGCCCGAGACGGCGCATATGCGTGCCGACATTGTCGCTTCCGCCACCGACATATCCAATACGAGCATCTCTCGGCAACGCTACATCGAGCATCAGAACCTTGAACTCCGCCGGCGCCACGTACGCGGTCGGCCGCACATGAGGATAGGCAATGGCTCTCACCGTGCTCGCTGGTCTGCCCTCGACGATCGGGATGAAACTCACAAGACCGGGCTCTGCCCGATGGGGCGGCACGATCATCCAATCATCGTCGTGGCGCCGAATGCTCCAGCCTGGCGGCACCTGCCAGTCTGAAGGGTTCGCTCCGGCAACCCGCACCCGTACACCGGACGCCGGTCTTTGGGCGCTCACCACCGCGAAGCCTGGCTCAAGCGAGAGGGATTGGGATGGCCTGATCGACAATGGCTCTTCGGCATCCAGATCAATCCGGACGATGCGATCGTGAAGCTCACCCGCGATGCGAATGCCGGCCTGACCATTGCCGCCCAGGGGGTCGAACGCTTCCGGGTAGTTTCCCGTGTGCGGGGCTGTTTCAGGAATGCTGATCGCATAGCGGACGAGCCCCGCCTCACGGGATACTTCCGTCGCTCGGATCCCGGTCGGAAGTCGCGGTGTGACCGAGAGCTTCGCGAGGCCAGGCACATCGATGGCAACATCCAGACCGATCTCGGCACCCGGATGAGCCATCCCCTGGAAGGTCGCTCTCGCCGTTTTCACATTGGCTTCGAAGAGCGCGGCATCGATCTCGCGCAACTTCCGGTCGAGGCGGTGCCCCCATTGGTCGAGCGCAGGCCCGTCCAGGCGGTTCCGCGTGTCCTCGATCAGTTTTGCCGCATTGCTGAGTGTTCTTCCGACCATTGTGCGATCGGGGAATGCCGCCAGCGCGGCATCAATGCGCTCCTGCGCCTCCCGCAGAGCGGCGCCAAGCGCTTCCGCCGCTCCCATCACGGTGCCGAGATCACCGAGGCTTGCAGGCAGGTGATCGCGGATATCATGTTCTGCACCCGGCGTGCCGCCGGCCTGGATCTTCAGATGAAGCTCCCATTGATCGACCGGGTTGTTCCGCCACACCCCCATTCCCTGAGACGCATGCGCGGCGCGAGACCACTCCCCCAGTTGCCGATAGGCTAAGCCAGTGACAGGATCGCCACTGGCGACCTGAACGCCGAGCGTTGCAGGCGGCGGCGGCACCTCATCGTCGTAGGCGTAGCCCGCTCCCGACCATGCCGGGAGATAGAACTTGGAAACCTGCCACGGTGCGAGCCCCATTGCGGCATGCTCGGGAAACGCCGCCGGGTCGGCGGCCATAGCCAGCGCCGCTTCGGCGGCACGCGTCATGGCCCTGTGATGGCCATGCTGCCCCGGCACATCCAGGAATGTAGGGATCACGATGTCGGGTCGATACTGCCGATAGGCCCGGACAAGCCGTTCGATGATCCGCTCCTCGCCCCATCGCCGTAACGTGTCGTCGCCATTCTTGGAGAATCCGAAATCGTGAACCGGATCGTCGGGTCCATGACCCAGCCATGCCACGTCGGCATCGATGCGACGCGCCGCTTCCTCCATCTCGGCCGTCCGCAGAACGCCGAGCGCTCCGCCCCGCTCCGGGCCGAGAGCGTTCTGTCCTCCCTCACCTCGCGTCGAGCATGCGACCACGATCCTCATCCCATAAGCAAGGCGGAAAGCCGCCAGCATCCCGTTGATCTCGTCGTCTGGATGTGCGCCCGTGTTCATCACGGTCAGCACGGAGGTGAGCCGGCTCAGGGCACGGTGCAGGCGAACGAGGGCTGGCTGATGAACGGCACGGGCGAGACGGCTGTGGTCATCCGGCAAGGGAGATCTCCTCGGTCGGTTGTTCGCGGCGGGCAGCGTGAGCCTTATCGAGACGCGGGGTCATGGTCTCCAGAAGCGGCAATGCGGCTGCGCCGAGCGCCGCCGTCGAGCGGCCGGTCCGCCCGTGGATCAGGCGTGCCTCGCTCCGGTTCCTGCGCCGTGCGACCGACAGAGGCAGGGGCTGCATGGCCTCCACGAGTTCCTCCAGCAATCCGGGTGGAAGAACGCCGCCCAGGACGATGGCTTCTGGATCGAAGAGATTTTCGAGCATTGCGACCTGCGGAGCTAGATATCCGGCAGCTTCCCTGATCCATCCGAGAACGACGGGATGCCTCTCGCGGTGCAGGCGCTCAAGATCCGCATCGTCGATGGGGTCAACTCCGGCCGCTGCCAATTGTTGAGCGAGCGCGTGGAAGGAGGCATAGGCTTCAAGACAGCCCTTCTGACCGCAAGAGCAAAGGCGCCCTCCCTTCTCCACCAGCACATGCCCGATCTCGCCCGCGTTGCCGTTCGCCCCGCGATACGGGCGACCGTCGATCATGATGCCGAGGCCCAGTCCTTGTCCGAAATATATCAGGCAGAAGTTCTTCAGATCCTTGGCCACGCCATGAAGGCGCTCGCCCACGGCAGCAGCGGTGGCATCGTTCTCCAGCGTGACAGGCACCCCCAGCATGCCGCCAATATGGGCGACCGCATCGAAGTCCAGCCACCCGGACAGCGTCGTGGGTCCGACAGATGTCATGCCATCCACGTTGAACGGACCCGGCATCACGACCCCGACACCGAGGAGTTGCGGTACGGGAGGCTGTAATTGCGTCTGCGCCGCGTCGATCTCGGCCTTGATGACGGGAAGCACGGCCTCGGGGTCGTTCTGCGGAATGGGGATGTGGCGCTGGGCTCGAACGTGTCCGCCGATATCGATCAGAAGCGTGCAGATATGATCGGCCGCGATTTCGACCCCGGCCGTCATCCCGCCGTTCGGATTGACGGCAAACTGGATCGGCGGCAGGCCGCGCCCCGCTCTGAGCCGGCCTGTTCTGATCAACAGCCCGTCGGCGACAAGATCCTCAACAATGTTCGAGACGGCTTGAGTGCTCAGATGCGCATGGCGCGAGATCTCCATCCTCCCAACCGGTCCCAGTTGCCGCACCACGTCCAGCACCACGCGTCGGTTGTGGAAGCGGTTCCGCTCCGGATTGCTTCCGATCGTCGATGGCGCACCTGATTTTGGTTTTCTCGGCATCTCGACCACTCCACCAAAGGGACGATGACCTGAAGCAATGAATAACTCAAGTTAATTATCTTATTGACAGGCCGACCACTCTGGAGGAGCCTTGAATCTGGAATGGCCCGTTCGAAGGCCGCCGCCAGAGATTTTTCGGCGCCCACGCGCCTGCAGAATGGAGAGGGATATGAGTTTTCGTCACATGCTCGCGAGCGTCGCTCTAGGCGTCGTCACCTTGGCTGCCTCAGGGGCAAAAGCGGTCGAGATCGAATATTGGCAGTATGTCTTCGACACGCGTGTCAAGGCGATGACTCAGCTGATCGCGAAGTTCCAGGAGGCCAATCCGGACATAAAGGTCAAGCAGACGACGTTTCCCTACGCCGATTACCAGACGAAGGTCGCCGCAGCGATTCTTGCGGGTCAAGGACCGGATGTCGTGCAGCTCTTCTACGGTTGGACCGACAACTTCATCGCCGGCAAGATGATCCGTCCCCTCCGCGCCGAGGCCTTTCCGGCTGCGGAAATCGAACGTGATTTCTTCCCGATCATCAGCGCTATGAAGCGCGGCAACGAGTATTATGGCCTACCGACTGCCGTTCGCTCCCTCGCGCTCTTCTACAACAAGAAGATCTTCAAGGATGCGGGTCTCGACCCCAACAACCCGCCCAAGACGCTTGAGGAGCTTGTTGCTGCCGCTGAGAAAACTACCGAGCGCGATGGCAGCGGCAACATCACCTCCGCGGGCATGACTCTCGACATGGGTGGGCAGGACCACCAATGGTGGCGGGAAGTCCTGATCCGACAGTTCGGCGGTGTGCCCTACACGGACAACGACACCAAGGTCGCCTACAACGACGAGGCGGGCCTGAAGGCGCTCACCTTCTACACGGACCTGCAAAAGAAGCATAAGGTCGGCCAGACGGGCTTCATGGACGAAGGGCAGGCCGCCTTTCGCGCGGGCCTCGCCGCCATGACCATCGACGGCACCTTCCGCCTCGGCTCGTTCGGCGCCATCAAGAGCTTCGAGTGGGGTGTGACCGAACTTCCCGCCAATGCACAGGGCGTGCGCAGCAACTACGCCAGCTACTTCGCCAACGCGATCACTGCCAAGGCGGAGGGCGAAAAGCTCGCGGCGGCCGAGAAGTTCCTGAAGTACGTCTCCTCTCCTGACGCCATGAAGATCTGGATGGAGGTCGTGGGCGAACTGCCGGCGCGGCGTGCCGCCGCTCTCACGCCCGAGAACACCGGGCATCCCATCTATGGGCCATTCCTCAAGGGCTTGGAATACTCCCACACGACCCTGTTCAAGGATGAGACTGCCCAGCGGCAGGGAGCCATCGATATGGTGAACCGAATCCTGATCGGCGGGGAGGACCCGAAGACCTCGCTCGCCAAGGCGGCCGAAGCCGAGCAGGCGATCATCGATCGCGCCAAGCGCTGACTATCGAGACCGCAGGGAACAGCCCATGTCCAGCATCGCACATCAGGAGGTCGCCACCGGCGGCCTTTGGTCGAGGATGAGCCTTGGCCAGAAGCAGCGGATCTGGGCGTGGGGCTTCCTTGCGGTTCCCCTTCTCTTCTACGTGGTGATCCGCTTCTGGCCGACATTCCAGGCCTTCTATCTGTCCGTCACAGATTGGACCATCACGCGACCTGCCTCCTTCGTGGGGCTTGAGAATTACAAGAGACTCTTTGCCGACGCGCTCTTCTGGCAGGTGTTCCGCAACACCTTCCTTTACCTGATCCTCGGCACACCGATCAGCCTGCTGATCTCGTTCACCGTGGCCTACTATCTCGACCGGGTGCGCTTCATGCACTCCTTCATCCGCGCCTTGTATTTCCTGCCGTTTCTCACCACGGCGGCCGCGATGGCATGGGTCTGGCGCTGGTTCTACCAGCCCGTTCCCATTGGCGTGATCAACGACATCCTTGCGAGTTTCGGGATCCCTCAGCAGCCGTTCCTCCGCTCGACCACACAGGCGCTTCCGGCCGTCCTCGCACCGGCCGTCTGGGCCGGCCTCGGCTTCCAGATCATCATCTTCCTGGCTGGATTGCGGGCCATCCCGGTGACCTATTACGAAGCGGCGCGGATCGACGGGCTGTCTGAGAGCGCGATCCTGCGCAGGATCACGATCCCCTTGCTCAAGCCGACCCTCGTGTTCCTGGTCGTATTCTCGTCCATCGGGTTTCTGCGGATCTTCGACCAGGTCTACAACATCAACACGAACGATCCCGGCGGGCCATTGAACTCGACCAAGCCGCTCGTGCTGATGATCTACCAGACCGCCTTCAGCTCCTACGAGATGGGCTACGCGGCTGCCCAAACCGTGGTTCTGTTCGTGATCCTCCTCGTAATCTCCCTTGTCCAGCTGCGCATCATGAGAGATCGCTGATGACCCCTGTCGCATCCTCCCGCGGGTCTCTGCCCATGTCGCGGATCAGGCCCGGACGGATCGTCGCCTGGACGCTCCTGTTCATCGGCGGCATCATCATGGTGACGCCCCTGCTCTTCATGCTGTCGACATCCCTCAAAGACGCTTCGCAGGTCTACGATCTGCGCGTCGTTCCGGCAGCGCCGACCCTCGACAACTACATCGAGATCCTGGGCGACGGACGCTTCACACGTTGGCTGATCAATTCCACGATCGTGGCCGTGATCGTCACTCTCTCTAATGTATTTTTCGACAGTTTGGTCGGCTACACCCTGGCGAAATTCAGGTTTCGGGGTCGCTACATCGTGTTCATCGCCATACTGTCCACACTGATGATCCCGACCGAAATGCTGGTCTTGCCCTGGTACCTCATGGCGAGTCGGTTCGGATGGCTCGACAGCTATTGGGGCATCATGTTCCCGGGCATGATGACGGCATTCGGGACCTTCCTGATGAAGCAGTTCTTCGAAGGCGTACCTGACGACTTCCTGGAGGCCGCGAGGATTGACGGCCTGAACGAGTTCACCATCTGGTGGAAGATCGCCATGCCTCTCGTGACCCCTGCCCTGTCGGCGCTCGCGATCTTCACTTTCCTCGGCAACTGGACGGCCTTCTTCTGGCCGCTCATCGTGACGACCAGTGCAGAGCTCTACACGCTGCCGGTCGGGCTCTCCAGCTTCGCGGTAGAGCAGTCCATCCAGTGGGAGAAGATCATGACGGGGGCAAGCATCGCCACCCTTCCTACGCTCGTTATCTTCCTGTTTCTTCAACGCTACATCGTCCGAGGCGTGATGCTGGCCGGACTTAAAGGCTGAAGCCGATGACCTCAGGCACGTTCAACGATACATCCACCTTTCCGGATCCGGTCTACAAGGAGACGGTGCTGCGTCCTCTTTTCGACGGCGCCAAGGATCACCATGTCGAGGGCTTCCGTCTCATCGACAGGGCGCATCTCGTGATGCTCCACGAGACGGGAATCCTGACGTTGGAGCAGGCTCGGCCGATCGCTCAAGCGCTCGAAGCCATCGATCGCGAGGTTGACGTCAGCTCCCTGACCTATACCGGCGAGGTCGAAGACTTCTTCTTCCTCATCGAAAAGCAGCTGCGCGCCCGCCTCGGGCCGGACCTCGCCGGGCGCCTGCATACCGCACGCTCGCGCAACGATATCGACCACACGCTGTTCAAACTCGGCCTCAAGCACCGCATCGATCCGCTGTTGAAGCGCTTGGTTCGGCTGGCCGAGATCCTCGCATCCGTGGCGGAGCGGGAAAGCGGAACGCTGATCGTTGCCTATACCCACGGTCAGCCAGCGCAGCCGACCGTCTTCGGTCATTACCTGTCCGCCGTTCTTGAGACCCTGCTACGCGACATCGCCCGACTTGAGGCGGCACGGGACATCGTCGACCAGAGTCCGATGGGCGCCGCCGCCATCACGACGAGCGGCTTCCCCATCGATCGCGAGCTGATGGCTCACCTGCTCGGCTTCCGCCGTCCTCTGCAGAACTCCTACGGCTGCATCGCCTCGATCGACTATATCACGTCCACCTATTCCGCCATCGAGTTGATCTTCCTGCATCTGGGCCGCTTCATCCAGGATCTTCAGTTCTGGACGAGCTTCGAGGTCGGGCAGGTTTACGTTCCCAATGCCTTCGTGCAGATCTCTTCGATCATGCCGCAGAAGCGTAACCCTGTCCCGATCGAGCATATGAGACATCTATCGTCCCAGACCGTCGGGCGGGCGCAGGCGATGCTCACGATCATGCACAACACGCCCTTCACCGACATGAACGACAGCGAAGGGGAAAGCCAGGGCTTCGGCTATGGTGCCTTCGAAAGCGGCGGGCGGGTCCTTGACCTCCTCGCAGCCCTCGTCCCGTCCCTGCGCATTGACGCCGATCGGGTTCGACAGAACATCCGTCGCAGCTGCATCACTGTGACGGAACTCGCCGACAGCCTCGTTCGCCTAGAGGGTCTATCCTTCCGCGAAGCCCATGAGATCGCGGCGGAGGTCGCGCGATCCGTCGTCGCCGTCGGCGGAGATATTGCCGGCGATGGCTACGGGGCATTCCAGATGGCCTTCAATCGCTGTGCGGGTCGTGAGACACGTATCACTCCGGTGCAATTCGGCGAAATAGTCTCGCCCGAGAACTTCGTTGCCGTCCGCAACCGTTTCGGAGGACCAGCCCCGGGTGCACTGGCTCAAGCGATTGCAGGGTACAATCTCGAAATCACACAGATCCGCAGCCGGCTGACGGACACCGAGACCCGTGCTCGTGCCGCGGCGCAGGATCTTCAAAGCCGCTTCAATGCACTTCTCGGAGCTCGCTGATGGCGACCATTGAAATAGATCGCCTCGTCAAGAGATACGGGCAGACGGCCGTTGTCCATGGCATCGACCTCGCGATCCAGGATGGCGAATTCGTCGTTCTGGTCGGCCCCTCGGGATGCGGCAAATCCACGACGCTGCGGATGATCGCGGGGCTTGAGGAGATCAGCGACGGGCAGATCAGAATCGACGGTCGTGTTGTCAACGACCTGCAGCCCAAGGACCGGAACATCGCCATGGTGTTCCAGAACTATGCCATCTATCCGCATGTGACCGTTGCCGACAACATCGCCTTCGGCCTCTACCGTTCGAATCTCTCGAAGAGCGAGAAGCGTGCGCGGGTGGAACAGGTCGCGCAGACCCTTGGCCTCTCGCATCTTCTGGAGCGCCGCCCGTCAGCCCTATCGGGCGGTCAGCGCCAGCGGGTTGCCATCGGGCGGGCCATGGTCCGCGATCCTGCGGCGTTCCTATTCGACGAACCTCTCTCCAATCTTGATGCTCAGCTGCGCACCCAGATGCGCATCGAAATCAAACGGCTTCATCATCGGCTCGGCACCACGTCCGTGTTCGTGACCCACGACCAGGTCGAAGCCATGACCATGGCGGACAGGATCGTCGTGATGAGGGATGGCAGGATCCTGCAGGTCGGCTCGCCCCTCGAGCTCTACGAGAAGCCTGTCGACGTCTTCACCGCACGCTTCATCGGCAGCCCGACTATGAATCTGATCCCCGCATCGTTGAAGGAAGGTCGGGCCGATCTAACGATCGGCGGCTCTGTGAAGGTACCATCCTTGCCGGCCTCGACATCCGATATCTTGGTCGGCGTTCGTCCGCAGGATTTCACCCCGGCCAATGCCGGAGCATCATGCATGTCCGTATCGGGCGCGGTCGTCGTTGTGGAAACTCTGGGCTCCGAGACACTCGTCCACATCGAGAGCGGAGGCCAGACTGTCATCGGCTCCGCGCCCGGGCGGGATGTTCCGAGAATTGGTGAGCAACTCACTCTGCACGCTCCGGCAGAGAGGCTCTATTACTTCGACAAGACGACAGAGAGAACATTGGCCGTCCAATGACTGGAAGAGCCTCCGATCGGACTAAGGTTCTGTGCCTTGGAAGAACCTATTGCGACATCATCTTCACGGGCCTGCACGAGATGCCCGTCCTCGGGCGGGAGCGATTTGCGGAAGCCGTGACTATTGTCGCGGGCGGCGGCGCTTACATCACGGCAGCTCATATTGCATCTCTCGGCCGGCCGGTCGCGCTGCTCACACGCCTTGGAACAGATCCTTTGTCGGAAAGCCTCAGAACTGAGCTTGAGTTTAGCGGTGTCGACCTCGCCTTCGTCGAGCGGTCGGACGATGCCGGGCCCCAGCCGACTGTTGCTCTGATCAAAGACGGCGAACGAGCTTTCGTCTCCCGACGTGCCGGAACGTCGCGACCAGCCGCCCTGGAGGAGGCGCTTTCCGCGCCTGACATGGCCCATCTGCACATCGCGGAGTTCGCGACCCTCAAGGAAAATCCCGACGTGATCGCCATGGCAAAGGAGTGCGGACTGACGGTCTCGCTTGATCCGAGCTGGGACGACCAGTTGATCCGTCGCGATACAGGTTTTTTCGAGCTATGTGCAGGGATCGACGTCTTCCTCCCGAATGTGGAGGAGGGAGGCGCGTTGACCGGCGGGACATCGGCGGAAGCCATCCTGCTCGATCTGCAGAAGCATTTTCCCCTGGTCGTGCTGAAGCGCGGTGAACATGGCGCTGTCGCATCCCAGGACTCCACCTGCGTCTCTGTGCCGGCCCCCTCGGTGACAGTGGTCGACACCACTGGAGCCGGCGACGCGTTCAATGCGGGCTTCCTGCACACATGGCTCGCCACCTCCGCTCTTGAGAAAAGCGTGGCGGCCGGGATCGAGGCCGGCAGCCTTTCGGTTCAGTCTGCGGGAGGAGCCCCGCCGCAGCTGCGGTGAGAGGAACCTTCGAATACCCGTCTCGCCGATGTGGAAGCGATGCAGGTTCTCGAAAGGCTCTCCCCACGCAATAAGCGCTCCATCTAGGCCATGGCGGCCGATGCTTCCCGCACCTTGCGCGTTGCGGTGCTGACGAGCTCGGCGGAGCGGACAATCTCGTTCATGCTGCCGCTAATCGACGAGACACGATGCGATGCCATCTGCATGCTGATCGACATCTCGCGTGTCACTGCCGACTGCTCTTCGATCGCAGCTGAAACGGCGACCGAGATTTCGTTGATCTTCACGACCGTGGCCGTAATCAGTTCGATGGCATCGACGACCTGACGGGTCGCGATCTGCGTTTGTTCGATTTGTCCGCTGATTTCCTCGGTGGCCTTCGCCGTCTGCGTGGCCAAGTCCTTGACCTCCGACGCAACGACGGCAAACCCTCGGCCGGCCTCACCGGCACGAGCCGCCTCGATCGTAGCATTCAGGGCCAGAAGGTTCGTCTGAGAGGCAATCTTGTCAATGAGCGTAACGATTTCGCCGATCTTCTGAGCGGACCTTGTCAATCCCGACACAATGGCGCTGGTCTGCTGACCTTGGCCGACGGCTTCTGTAGAGATTGCAAGCGCATGACCAACCTGCTGACTGATCTCGTGCACGGAGGCTGCGAGCTCTTCCGCACCGGCTGCCACAGCCTGGACATTTAGGGAGGTTTCACCAGAAGCATAGGCCGCAGTCGAAGTCTGCTCCGTGACATTCGCAACAGCGTCCGTGATCTCGCTCAGATCAACAGCAATGGACTTCTGCAGTTCGACGCGCCGGAGCCGCTCCGTCACCTGCGCGGTGATGTCGGTTGCAAACTTTATCACCTTGTACGGACGGCCGCTCATGTCGAAGATCGGGTTGTACGACGCCTGGATCCAGACTTTTTTGCCGCCTCGCCCCACGCGCTTGTATTCGCCGGCGTGGAACTTTCCATGGCCCAGGGAAGCCCAGAACTGACGGTATTCGGGGCTTTCCCTATACGGCGCCTCGACAAATATGCCGTGGTGACGGCCTTTGATTTCGTCCAATTGGTAGCCTAAGGCAGCCAGGAAGTTCTCGTTTGCGGCCAAGATGGTTCCATCAAGATTGAACTCGATGACCGCCTGCGAACGAACGATCGCGTTGATCTGGCTCTCGAACTCGGCATTCCGAAGTTTCGCTTGTGTGATGTCTGTTGCGAACTTCACCACCTTGGTTGGCTTACCGTCGCGTCCCAGAATTGGATTGTAGGACGCCTGAATCCATACCTCGCGGCCTTCTTTGGTAACTCGCCTGTATTCGCCGGATTGGAACTCGCCTCGGCTGAGCGAGGCCCAGAACTCCCGATACTCTCGGCTCTCACGAGTGGCCTGATCGACGAAGAGGCTGTGGTGCCTGCCCTGAATCTCCGCCAGGCTGTACCCCAAGACCGACAGGAAGTTGTTGTTGGCAGCCAGGATAGTGCCATCGAGCTTGAACTCGATGATGGCTTGCGACCGGTCCAGGGCAGACAGCTTGGCATTCGTCTCATTGGTTAGGCGGAACATGAACATCGTCGGCCCCAATCGTCATTGGGCGCTCACACGATCCCCCTCAGTGGAGGTCGATGGCGCCGATTGGCAGAATCGAAAGCTCTTTCTTCGACTGCACTGAGCCCAGAGTGATCAGAAAGCTTTAATGAGACGTGAAGATTAAGGCTTAAAGCTTAGGATGGTTCATGGATCTGGTGATCGACGCGCCGATTGGCCTGGAACCCTACTCCGCACCGGAAATGAGAATTGGACCGGAACGATATGCCGGCCCGGTTTAGAGCCTGCTCGACAGCCTTCAGGCTTTCCCTGCGAACCGTGTCACCTCCTTGCGCCTCGATGCGTTTGACCGTCATCGGCGACACGCCGGAAGCCTCCGCCAACTCCCGGACGGACCAGTTCAGCAGGGCACGGCCTGCTCTCACCTGGGCACCCGTGAGAGGCATTTCAAACGTAAAGGCAGGCTCAGGCTGCTCATGGGAAAGCGACGCAGGATCAGGATCAATGCGACCGCTTTGCTCCAGGTGATGAAGCCAGATTTCATCGACAACAAGACGGCTGAGGCCGCGCAACATTCCTGTCTGCTCAGGCGTGAACTGGCGCGGTTTGGTATCAAGAACACACAGGGAGCCGAGCCGGGTGCCGGGCTCGGTGATCAGGGGCGCTCCAGCGTAAAACCGGATCTGCGGTTCACCGTCGACATAAGGGTAGGACGCGAACTGGCGATCCGCCTTCGCGTCAGGCACTACGAAAGCCACGTCGTGCAGGATCGTGTAGGTGCAGAATGCATGCTCCCGGGGCAACTCAGCCAAGTCGCCGAGGCCGAGCCGGGCCTTGAACCGGACGCACTCCGCATCAACCAAGGTTACGAGGACGATCGGGATCTCAAAAAGGTTCTGGGCGACACGACAGATCCGCTCTAAGGCCGGGGACGCGGGCATGTCGAGGATTGAGAGCCGGCGAAGGGCTTCTAAACGTGCACTTTCATTGGGAGGAAAAGGATAGTGCAATAGATCGTCTCGGAATGGTGTTGAACGGCATCTGGCAAACCTGCCCTCTAGCAGAGACTTCGCCCTAAATCACTCCCCCGGGCCTGTTTGCCGCACCGCCTGCTTGTCATAGCGAATCGGTTTTTAGGCCAGATCGGGGCGCAATGGCGGCTGAAGCTCCCGAAGAAACCTCCCTTCCACCTAGTGAGTAACGCTGGAACGGGGCTCCGACATGGCCTCCCAGGCGAGTTCAACTAGAACACTGTAACGCCCACGGTACTCGGAATTGCGCCAGATTACCTTGAGGCTTCCTTTAGAATCTCTGAGAGCCACGATGGAACCGTCCCATCGGTACTGCTTGGAATTGTTTGGAGACATCCAGCTCGGTTCCTCACGCCAGATTGGGCGGGCGATGGAGCACATGATCCCGAAGGCTTCGTGCAGCCGATGGATGCGATCCAGTTGTGTGTCCCCATCGCAGGCCGACATCTTGGGATCATGTCAAGGGGCCCCTCCACGACGGCGGACAGAGTTTGCGGGTTTCGATAGTCCTTACCCAAACTTGCAGCCACGGACCATAGCTTATGTGAAGGACTGAACCATCATGTCTGCTAAGACCTTTCCGTTCTGATCCCAGAGCAATTGTGAGTCCGATCGTGCAAGTGAGAATGGACCTAGAGCAGGAAGCCCCGCCGGACCTGTGCCGCCTCATCTACCGGAGCCAGATGACGATCGACGGTGAACCGCAAGCGGTGGCCGACGAAATCCGGCGGATTTTGACGTGGTCGCGGGACTGGAACAGACGCACCGGGATCTCGGGGGCATTGCTGTTCGACCTTCGCCGTTTTGCGCAGGTCCTGGAGGGGCCGCCCCATGCCGTCAAAAGCCTGTTCGGGCATATAGCCTGTGATGAGCGCCACACGAATGTGACGTTGCTCGACTGTGTCCCGGTCCGGGCGCGGGAGTTCTCGACTTGGTCCATGGCTTATGTGGAGTCGACGCCCGAGGAGTTGGAGCCCCGTTTCGATGCGAATGCACTTCGAAGCGACACTTCAGAGGCCGAGGCGATCCTTGCCCTTCTGCGGTTCGTCCTTCAGGACCATCGTACGACCTAGTGGAACGCGTCTGGCGGTGCCGGGCGATGGACGACGTCCCCGAGACCACACGCTCCTGATAGGGTTGTGAGGGGCACCGCCAAGCCGCACCGGATGCGTCCGCATCAAGAGCATTGCCACGGCCGCGGCCACCGTTTCGGACGCCCCGTCGCTGGGGCTACTCCACCTGCCGCTCGCGATAGAACAGCATTCCGCCATGATGAAGGACATCGTTGATGAACTCACCGTCCGCCGTAAACCCAGTATCATCCCAGTATTCGATTCGGTCGCCGCGTATCTCGTAGCGCCCCTGATAGGCGCCCCTGCGACTGCCCCGCGCCTCATCGTAGCGTCCGTTCGGGAGGAGTTCCTGGCGAATGAGGCCATCCCGGGTGACCCACATGCCGAGATAAGGGTGATCTGTCATATCCTTCAACGTTCTGACCTGAGATTGACCTTCGAATTCTGCCTGTCCGGCTCCGGTCGAGGCGACGACCAGCAAAACCGAGAAGGCGAGGCAGGGAGCCTTCCAAGCCATCGTTGCCCCTCCGTTATCAGTGAGGGCTTGCCGTCGGACGGACGACAATCTCGCTGACATCCACGTCGGATGGCTGCTCGATCGCGTAGAGAACCGCTCGGCCGATTGCATCCGGCTCGATAGCGACCTTTCGAAATTCCCGCATGGCATCACGTGCGGTGTCGTTCGAAATCGTCTCCGCCAGTTCGCTCGTGACAACGCCTGGAGAGATCACCGTGACCCGCAGGCGGTCCGTCTCTTGGCGCAGGCCATCCGAGATCGCCCAGACCGCATGCTTGGTGGCGCAATAGACCGCAGCCGTCGGCGAGACACGATGCGCCCCGATCGACGCAACGTTGATGACATGACCGGAGCCCCGGGCTTCCATGTGGGGCAGCACGGCCGCGATCCCGTTCAGGACGCCCTTGATGTTGACGTCGACCATCTGGTTCCACTCACTCACCTTGAGGGCCCTGAGGGGGGACAGCGGCATGACACCCGCATTGTTGACGATGACATCGACCCGGCCGAACTCCTCAAGGGTCGCGGACAGGATACGATCAAAATCATCCCGCGAGGTCACGTCGAGCCGGTGGGCGCGGGCGGTGCCGCCGGATGCCTCGATCCGGCTGGCCAGATCGTGAAGGCGATCAGTCCGTCGGGCACCCACCACGACGACATGACCGGCTTTGGACAGTTCCAGCGCAACGGCTTCGCCGATCCCACTGGAGGCGCCTGTAATGATGATGATTTTTGTCTCAGACATCATCTGATCCTTCTATTTCCGTCTGTGTCCATACCGTCGATGCCCCCTCGGCATCGGGCTTGCGGACACAACGTAGTGCGAGCCGCCGGCATGATCGACTTGCCAGTTCTGCATGAGCTGGTAAGTTTTTGTCACCAATGGCTATGGACCTTGCTGGAATCACCGTCTTTGTGACCGTTGCGGAGGCGCAGAGCTTTCGGGCCGCGAGCGAACGCCTGGGCGTTACCCGCTCGGCCGTGAGCCAGGCTGTCCGGCGGCTCGAGGAGCGCATGGGCATGGCACTTGTTCAGCGCACGACCCGAAGCGTCCGTCTGACGGAAGCCGGCGAGCGGCTTTACGAGTCTGTGCGTCCTGCCCTCGCCGATCTCGGTGCGGCGGTCGAGGCCATGGGCGAGATGCGCGAGCAGCCCAGCGGCATGCTGCGCCTGACGGTTTCCTCCATTGCAGAGAGATTCCTGAGTGGCTCACTGCTGGCGGGATTCGTTGCTGCCTATCCCGACATCCGCCTTGATATCACCGTGACCGACGAGGAGTTCGACATCGTCGCCGAAGGTTTCGACGCCGGCGTCAGGCTAGGCGAGGTGATCGAGCAGGACATGATCGCCGTTGCGGTATCGGCCGAGCAACGGCAGATCGTCGTGGGCTCGCCTGATTACTTGGCCCGGCATGGCGCCCCCGCCCACCCGCGGGATCTGACCGGACATTGCTGCATCGGCTGGCGTCCAAGTCCTCAGGTCGCACCTTATCGGTGGGAGTTCACGGAGAGCGGGCGCGACTTCGATGTGGCGGTTGATCCGCGCGTGACCACCAACGAGATGCGGGTGATGATCCAGCTGGCCCGAGCAGGAGCAGGTCTGACCTTCGGCATGGAAGAGACCTTCCGCCCCTATATCTCTCAGGCTGAACTCGTGCCGCTCCTCGAGGAGTTCTGCCCACCCTTTCCGGGTTTTTACCTCTATTATCCCAATCGCCGAAACCTGCCGCTCAAGCTGCGTGTTCTCGTGGACTACCTACGCAAGCAGCGCCGTTGACCATCGGCCCGGACGGACTGCCGTGAGGCTCACGTACATCCATCCAGGAGTTTGTTCAGATGCCGTCAGGCACTCGGACAACTCAGCGCAACGTGTAGAGATAGGCCGCGACATGCCGCGCCTCAGCGCGGGATATGCCCGTGGCGGGCATGGCCGTTTTGGGATCGATGGTGCGCGGGTTCTCGATCCATTGGATGAGACTATCCGGTGAGTTGGTGGCCACGCCGCCAATATAGACCCGAGCGGCAAACCCCTGGAGCGTCGGCCCGACCTTGCCCTGAGCGCCGGGAACGCCGGGGATCGTGTGACACCCGGCGCAGCCATAGCGCTGCGCAAGATACCTCCCCAGGTCCGGATCGCCCATGGTGAGCGCTACAGCACGGGTCCGGGCCTCCCGGTCGAACTTCATCTGATATCCGGCATAGATGCCGGCTCCGATCAGCACAAGCAGACAGAGCACGAGATAGACCGCGCGAGTGCGGAAGCGGGTCGGTCCGGCAACCCGGACGCCCCGCAGGTGAGCCTCGGGATTGAACGGGGCCGGCTCTCTCCGCCTTGGGCGCGATGCCGATCCGGTGCGCCGGGGGCTGAGAAAGATCCATGCCGTTCCAAGGGCCAGCGCTGCCGCCAGCGGGGTGAGGGTCCTAGCGCGCTGCATGAGCATGCCTTCCTCCGAGGTGCCGCGGTCCGGATCGGGCGATCCACAGGCCGGCCAGGATCAGCGCCGCGCCGGCATAGACCATTCCGGCGGGGATCCACATGAACAGGCCAGCCAGTTGCTGATCCTCGAGCGGGGTGAGACCCCACTCCGCCGCCTGGGAGGTCTGCGCCGGATAGATCGGCCTGCGGAACAGGGCCAGCAGGATGCCGAGGAACCCGGTATGGAGCGAAGTCACGAAGAGGTAGAACACCGACGCGCCATAGGTGCGCTGTCGGCCCATGAGGAGTGCGCGCCAGAACAGGAGAGCCGTGACGAAGAAGCTGAGATGCTGCAGCCAGTGGATCCACGGATCGGCGAGGGCCGCCTCGTAAAGTCCGGGTGCGTGCCAGATCCAGAGCGCCAAGCCATGGAGCAGAGTGGCCGTCGGCGGAGTGGTGAGCCAGAGCCATGTTGTCGTCACAGAGGGTGACTGGCCCCACCCGCCGATGCGGGCGCGCAGGCTTGTCGGAAAAGCCCAGAGCATCGCCACCGGACGGCCTATGACGAGGAGCGGGGCTGCGGCAGTCATGAGGATCTCATGCTCGATCATGTGAGCGACGAACAGGCGCTCTCCCAGCCAGTGGAGCGGCGCAACGAGCGCTGAGACGAGCAGCAGCCAGCCGGCGGCGAAGCACAGGGCCTGCCAGATCCTGACGCCCCGCCCGATGCCGGCCCGGCGCCAGAGATGCGCCGTGCCCATCGCGTACAGGGAGCCGGATACAATCAATGGAACGGTAACCCAGGGATTCCAGGTCCAAGTAGTGTCGGTGTCGGTCCAGTGCACATGACCGGAATGGGCCTGCGCCTCGCCGACGCATACAAGCAGCAGCAGAACGGCAAGCGCTCTCATCGCTCGCACCCGTGGAAGACGAGTCCGGCCACGCCGTGGAGCAGGATGACGATCGTGAACAGAAGCGCGATCGCGATGCCCATGAGGGCCACGAAACGATGCGGCCGCCCGGCCCCGGTGGAATCCGGCACCGGCTTCGGCGCCGCGCTGGCATATCCGCGCCAGGAGAGGAAGCCGCCGACAAGGCTGATGGCCGCCATGGCCAGGGCGAAGAGGGGGATGAGCGGCACCTGATGGGCGCAGACCCAGGGCACGGCCGCGTAGTTGAATTGCGTGTCGGCCAGCCAGGCGATCGGTCCGGCAAAGACGCCAGCAGATGGCAGGCCGCGTGAGATCAGTCCTGCCATGGCGTCACCACCATCTCGGGAACCAGTAGAGGATGACATAGATCGGCAGCCACGAGGCCACGACGAAATACCAGTAGAAAGCGTTGTCACCCACATCGGAGAAGCGCTTGCCGTGGCCGTGTCGGGTGAACATCAGCACCGTGAGCACGATGGTGTCGCCCAGATCCGTGAGCAGGTGCAGCGTATGCAGGCCGAGAAGGAGCCACACCACAGACCCGTAGGCATTCTGGTCCCATCGCACGTGGAGCGTCCCAAACTCGAATACGCGGATGCCCAGAAGCGCCACGCCGAGCAGGCTCATGATCACGAGATTGCGGCGCGACCCCGCAAGGTCCTCGCGCTCCCCGTCCCGCTTGGCCCGCTGGTTCGGCCAGACACTGATGAGGAGGACGATCGTGAAGATGCTCGACCAGAGGAGGTCCGGCGGCGGCGCGCTCAGCGGCCAGCTGCCATTGATGAAGACGAGATAGAAATACATGCCGCCGGCAAGAGCGAAACCCATGCCCTCGGCAGCCGCGAAGCCCACCGTCCCCCACCAGATTGGGCTGCGCGGGCCATAAGCATAGGCCGGCAAGCCCCTGGCGTTCAGCACGATCCGATGCGGCAGCATGGCGTCGCGGGATTGAGCGTCCATCGTCATCGCTCGTCCTCCATGCTCGGCTTCGGCCAGAACCACCCCATGAGCGTCACTGCAAGCGGAATGCTGCCCCACACCAAAGCCCAGGGGGTGAACATGGAGCCGACGAAGAGAATCGTCGTCGCAATCGCCGCCATGAAGGGCCAGATCGACGGCTCCGGCGTGGACTCCCGCAAGTCCGCGCGGCCATGGGTGATCGTGGAGACGATCTGTTCCCGGTTCTCGACGCTCAATCCTGCGACGACGGGAAGGCTGTCGCGGTGCGCCCAGAGCGGCTCGCGATTGGTCACGACGGGGATGCGGTCAAAATTCTGTGGCATGGGCGGCGAGGCTGCCGCCCATTCGAGGGTTCCGGCATCCCAGGGATTGGGTCCTGCCAGAGGGCCGCGGCGGGCGCTAGACACGATGTTGTAGAGAAAGAGGACGAAGCTTCCGAAGAACAGGACCGCCCCGGCGGAGGAGAGGAGGTTCAGGTTCGCCCAGCCCATTTCCGGCAGATAGGTGTAGACCCGGCGCGGCATGCCCATCAGGCCCGTGATGTGCATGGGAAAGAAGGTGACGTTGAAGCCGATGAAGGCGAGCCAGAAATGCCACTTGCCGAGCCGCTCGCTCATCATGCGGCCGGTGAATTTAGGGAACCAGTAATACACTGCAGCGATGAGCGGGAAAACGTTGCCGCCGATCAGTACGTAGTGGAAATGGGCGACCACGAAGAACGTGTCGTGGACCTGGGTGTCGAGCGGCACTGAGGCCAGCATGATGCCCGACAGTCCTCCGGCCACGAGGATGAAGAAGAACCCGATGATGAACAGAAGCGGCGCGCGGAACACAGGCCTCCCGTCCCACAGGGTCGCGATCCAGCAGAAGATCTGAATGCCATTCGGGATGGCGATCAGCATGCTGGACGCAGTGAAGAAGCTGGCGCCGAGCTGCGGCAGCCCGGTCGTGAACATGTGGTGCACCCACAGACCGAACGACAGGAAGCCGGTCGCGATGAGCGACAGCACGAGAGCGATGTAGCCGAAGGCCTGCCGTCGGGCGAAGGTGACCACGATGGCCGAGACCCAGCCCGTGGCCGGCAGGAAGATGATGTAGACCTCCGGATGGCCGAAAAACCAGAACAGGTGCTGGTAGAGCAGCGCGTCGCCGCCTTCCGCCGGGTTGAAGAAATGCGTTCCAACGAGCCGATCCATCATCAGGGTGGCCGAAGCCGTCACCACCGCAGGCAGAGCGAAGATGATGACGAAGGAATTGACGAGTTCAGCCCAGACGAAGAGCGGAATGCGATCCAGCGTCATGCCGGGCGCGCGCAATTTGAACACCGTCACGATGATGGAAATCGCCACCGCGATTCCGGACACCTCCGTGAAGGTGATCATCTGCGCCCAGAAATCCGCCCGCTTGCCGGGAGAGAACTCAGGACCCGAGAGCGGAACATAGGCGAACCATCCGACATCCGGGCCGATATTGAGCATGAACGCGACCCAGATCATAAGGCCGCCAAAGAGATAGACATAGTAGGAATAGGCGTTCAGGCGCGGGAACGCGATGTTGCGGGTGCCCACCATGAGCGGCACCAGATAGACCGCGAAGGCCTCGCCGATCGGCACGCCGAAGAGGAACATCATCGTGGTGCCGTGCATGGTGAAGAGCTGGTTGTAAAGATCCGGCCCGACGAGCCTGTTCTCAGGGACGGCCAGCTGCATGCGCATGACGACAGCGGACAGGCCGCCCAGGAACAGGAAAAGGATCGCCGTGATGATGTAGCGGCGGCCAATGATCTTGTGGTCCACCGTGGAGAGAGTGCCGACGAGTCCCTTGTCGGTGCCCCAGGTCTTGGCGAGCCGTGCCGTCAGCTCCGCGCCGTCCACCTGATCGTCGCGCAGTTCATCGGGGCTCGGAGGCGCATCCGCCTCGCTCTGCACGCCGGGAATGCCGCCACGCTCCCCCGTCGCAAGGCGCGAGATCTCGGGAACGGCATCGAGATCGTGGGATGTGATCGCCCGGGTCACTTCAGCCCCTCCAGATAGGTTGCGAGAGGCTGAACCTCGTCGGGATCGAGCTGAATCGTTGGCATGTTCACGCCCGGCTTGACGCCGTGCGGGTCCACGATCCACGCGGCGATATTCCCCCGCGTCGTCTCCAGGGTTCCGGCGCCGATAGTGCGACGGCTTCCCACATGCGTGAGGTCCGGGGCGACCTTGCCGCCGGCATCCGTTCCCCGGATCTGGTGGCACATGATGCAGGGCTTCGACATGAAGATCTCCATGCCGCGCTGCCGCTCGTCATCGTTCGGCGGAATGGCGGAGGAGATCTGCTGCTCGCGCCACCGCTCGAAGTCCTCCCTGCTCTCCGCGACCACGAGCAGACCCATATGCGCATGCTGCAGGCCGCAATACTCCGCACATTGTCCGCGGTACAAGCCCGGACGGTCCGCCTGGATCTGGATCTGGTTCTGCCGGCCGGTAATCGCATCCATCTTGCCGGTGAGGCTCGGAACCCAGAAGGAGTGGATCACGTCGGAGGATTCGAGCTTGATCAGCACGGGCTCGCCGACCGGGATGTGGATTTCGTTGGCCGTGGTGAAGACACGGTTCGGCTGTGGATCCTCGTAGGTCACCTGCCACCACCATTGCTGCCCCTTGACCAGGAGTGTCAGCCCTCCCTCCTTGTGGGCGAACAGCACTTTCTGGGCCGCATAGCTGAGGCCCGTCAGGGAAACGACCGTCACGAGCGTCAGGGCGATGGCGATCGAGACCGTGATGGTCATACGCCGCTCGGTTGCGGGGTCCGTGGCCAGCGGGTCGGCACCGGCAGGGCGCCGTCTGCGCAGCGACAGGAGAAGGGCGATCATGGTCAGGACCCACACCGTGGCGAGCACGGCGACGAAGGTCCAGAACATGCGTGCCAAGACGCCTGCGGCAGGCCCGTGCGCGTCGAGCGCCGATTGCCAGCCCTGACAGCCTCCGAGAGGCAGAGTGGAGAACAGAAGAATGGGGCCGAGCCTTCTCATCCCCGCCTCATTGCGGCATTTGGGCGGAGGGTGGAATCTGCCCGCCGTCGATCACCTCGCCCGGCGGGCGGCGCTGCTCGGCAGGCCCGGGACTCATATCGTCCTTGCGGCTCGGCGCCGCCGGCTTCGGCACGTTGCGGCCCATGGAGCGGATATAGGCCGCAATCTGCCAGATCTGATCGTCGGGAATCTTCCCGCGGAACGACGGCATGCCGTTCGGCCGCCCTTCCCGGATCGTTTGGACGATGTTCTCGATCTGCCCGCCATAGATCCAGCGGTCATCCATGAGCGCCGGTCCGGAATCGCCGCCGCCATTGGCGTGGCAGCCATTGCAGTTGAACCAGGTATACAGGCGTTGCCCCTGCGAGATGTGATAGGCGTTCTCCTCGTAGTCCTTGCCAATGCCTGACCTCTGCTCGGTTGGCCCACCGGGACCAGCCGACAAGGGGACCAGGGCGATCTTCTCGTTCGTCTCGGCCGTGACCGGGTTGGACCGGTACTCGCGATCCTCCCTCTCGCAGGCCACGAGGGCTAAGGCGGCAATGGACAGGATCAGAAGCGTTCTCATGGCGTGCGCCCTGCCTGCTTCATGCCGGTGTCGAGACGCGGGACCCTGAAGGCTGCAAGAATGGCATCCACCTCGGACCGGCGCCGGGCGAGCGCTGCATCGACCTCCTGGCGCAGCGTCTCATCGTCCTTTCGGACGGCCATTGAAATATCGAACGCCATGGGAAGCTGCGGACCGTCGAAGATCGGGCGCACGGGGTTTACTGTCAGCGGAACGCCCTCGCGCTCTGCGAAGTAGCCTCCGAGAGGCCCCCAGACGACGGCGACGTCGATGTCGCCGTTCGCCAGGGCCCTGAGGATGCGCGCCGGCGGATCGGGTTCGTTGTAGTCGCCATAAATCATGAAGCCGCGCACGTTCTCCACGATGCCGCGGCGGGAGAGGGCGTGCGCCGGCGGCGTGTTCGAGCCGTCGTCGCCGATGAGATGGACGCCGATCCTCACGGCACGAAGAGCCGGATCGTTGAAGGACTGGATTTCGGGACCACCCGTACGGGTGACGAAGACATAGGAGGACCGGTAATAGGGCGCGGTCGTTCGCACGCCTTCCAGATTGGCAGGAAGACCGGGCACCAGGTCGCAGATCTCGGCCTTGAGCGTGTTGCGCAGGAAGCCGCGGCGCTGCGCCCACCAGGTATAGCGAACCTCCGCGCCGAGTTCCTGGGCGATCAGGGAAACGATCTTGTTCTCGAAGCCCTCGCCGGCTTCATTGGAGAACGGGAGATTGTTGGGATCGGCGCAGACGCGAAGTTCCCGCGCATGAACACCGCCGGCCATCACCAGCAATGCGGCAAGAGCGGCACCTTTAAGGAAGCTTGAACACATAGAGCGTTCCTCCCTTGGTGGTGACGTTCTTCAGGTCCCGCATGGCGTTGACGAACCCTTTGGCGGCCGAGCCGTCCCGCGGGTCGAGATCCCCGGAGACGATCGCCCCGGCCCAGCCGCCGACGCCGGAGAGAATGGCGACATATTGCTTGCCGTCGGGCCCGCGATAGGTGGTCGGCTGACCGATGATTCCGGAATCGACTTTGAATTGCCACAGCACCTCGCCGGTGCGCGCATGCACGGCTTTGAACCAGCCCTCCATGGTGCCGTAGAACACCACGTCGCCGGCGGTGGCGAGCGCACCGCTCCAGAGCGGGAAGCGCTCGTTGATCGTCCAGAGCTCTTTGCCCGCCTGAAGATCCCACGCGGAGAATTCGCCCATGTGGCCGCCGGGCCCGGGATACATGCGGACCTCCGCGCCGACATAGGGCGTTCCGGCGATGTAGTTCGGCTCGACGCTCTCCCAGTCCATGCACATGTTCATGTGCGGGATATAGAGAAGACCGGTCCTGTGGGAGAACGCGCTCGGGTTCCAGTCCTTCGCGCCGGGAGCGGTGGGGCAGATGTCGCGCACCACGCGGTTGTTCACAGGCTCCTTCTCAGCATTATACTGGATGCGGCCCGTCTTGAGGTCGACGCCCGTCACGGCTGTCAGCGCATGAAACGGTTTCGCAGACAGAACCTCACCGGTGGTGCGGTCGATCACGTAGAGAAAACCCGTCCGCCCCGGATGAACGAGCACCTTGCGGGGCTGTCCCTCCCAATCCATGTCGAGGAGGATCAACTCGTTGATGTTGTCCCAGTCATGGAGATCGTGTGGTGCGGTCTGGTAGAACCACCGCGCCTCGCCGGTGTCGGGATCCCGGGCGAAGATGCCCGCCGTCCATTTGTTGTCGCCGGGGCGCTGGTTGGGGTTCCAGGGACCCGGATTGCCGGTTCCATGATAGAGGAGGTTGAGCTCGGGATCGTAGGACAGCCATCCCCACACTGTGCCGCCGCCCTGCTGCCAGGCGTCTGCCGGCCAAGTGGTGACACCGAGATCCCTGCCCTTATCGCTGTCGTAGAAGGGCTTGAAGGTCGGTCCGATCTTCACGTCCTGATCCGGGCCGGTGTTGTAGGCCTTCCAGACGCTCTTCCCGGAATTGATGTCGAGGGCCTGAATCCAGCCCCTCACCCCGTACTCGCCCCCCGAGATGCCGACGATCACCTTGTCCTTCACGACCAGAGGCGCCATGGTCATGGTCTCGCCCCGGTTGATGTCGCCAAGCTTGGTCTTCCACACCTCCTCGCCGGTCTCGGCGTTCACGGACACCACATGGGCGTCAAGCGTCGTGAAGACGATCCGGCCGTTGGCGAAGGTGGGGCCACGGTTGACCACGTCGCAGCAGGCGACACCCTGGGCGGCGGCGGCCGGCTTCGGGTTGTACTGCCATTTCATCGGCGCGCCGGGCTGCGTGAGATCCAGGGCATAGAGGATGTTGGGATAGGGAGAGAGAACGTACATCGTGCCGCCGACGACGAGCGGGGCTGATTCCTGTCCCTTGTTGACGCCTGTCGAGAAGGTGAAGGCCACCTGGAGATTTTTCACCGTCTCGGTGTTGATCTCGGACAGATCGCTATAGCGGGTCGATGCGTAGTTCTTCTGCGGGATCGTCCACTGCCCGTCTTCGGGCGTCGCAGCGAAGGATGGCGCGGCAGGCTGCGGGGGAGCGGACTGGGCCAAAATCGGGGAGGCAAGCTGAAGGATCAGCGAGATCGCCAGAACGAGGGCAAGTCGAGCTCCATCCAAGATAGCTCTCCGGAACGCTTGACGCGCCGCGTCGGTCGCGGCTCGACTCTAACCGCGCAGCTTCCGGTATGTTCCCGAAAATGTGATCATTCCGTAAGGGAACTTTGATCAGGAGCTCAACGCCAGTACTCGCGTACTGGTATCCCGTAATCATTGGACGCGGCAACGAGAATGTAGGCGCCCACGGCTGCCAGGAGCCCGATCAGGAGAAGCGTCACCAGAAAGCCCGGCTCACGAAAAACCCGAAAATCCTTCCGCAATGAGCTGGTCTGCGGCTCTGTCATGATCGATCACCGGTGCGGTTACTGCCGTGAATGCAACTGGGAATCGACGCCCCTGTTCCACTCGCTACGGTCAAGATCCCTCGGCGACCCGACGCGCCCAGAAGCCGCGGCCGGGATCATAGCCCCAGACGCCAAGTCCGAAGAAGACCGCCAGGGCGGCAATACAGACGGCCAATGCCACCGGCTCAAACCGCAGATAGAGGGCGAAGCGGATCAGCTCGACCGCGTGGGAGAACGGGTTGAGCCAGGCGATCGCGGCGAGGATCGGGCTCACCTCTTCCAGCCGCCAGAGCGGGTAAAGCGCCGTCGAGGCGAAGAAGAGCGGAAAGATGACGAAGTTCATCACCCCGGCGAAATTCTCGAGCTGACGGATCATGGACGATAAGGCCAGGCCGAACGACGCCAGCATGAGGCCGGCGAGGCCGAGGGCCGGCAACGTTGCCAGATAGCCGAGTGCGGGCGGCCGGACGTCCCAGAACCGGGCGAGGACGAGAAACAGGTAGACGATGGGCAACACCGTCACGGTATTGGCAAGCAGGCGGGCGCCCAGCAGCCACCAGCGCGGCAACGGGGCGGTCAGGAGCACCCGCATCGATCCCATCTCCCGGTCGTAGACCATGGACAGCGAGCTCTGCATGCCATGGAACAGCAGCATCATCCCGGCCAGCCCAGGGACAATGTAGACCTCGTACAGAATGTAGGTCTGGTACGGCGGAATGATCGAGAGCCCGAGCACCGAGCGGAACCCCACGGCGAAGATTCCGAGCCAGACCAAAGGCCGCACGACCGCCGCAGCCAATCGCCCGCGCTGTCCGACGAGACGCAACATTTCCCGATGCATGATGCCGGTCAGGGCTCGCACGGCATAGCGCATCGTCATGACGGCCCACCCGTGATCCGCAGAAAGGCTGCTTCGAGACCTTCATTCGGGGCGAGGTCGCCGGCCCTTCCGTCCCAGCGCACCGTCCCCTGATGCAGGATCACGAGCCGATCCGAAGGCTCGACCTCCCCGAGCATGTGAGTGGCCCAAAGAACACTCAAGCCGCCGCGGCAGAGGGAGCGCACGTGAGACAGGAGCAGCTGGCGGGCGGCAATGTCGAGACCGGCCGTCGCCTCATCGACGATCAGGAGCTTGGGCCGATGCAGAAGCGCCCGTGCGATTTCCACACGCCGGCGCAGTCCGCCCGAAAGGGATCGCACCTTGTCGTCCCGCCGGTCGTTGATGCCGAAGCGTCCCAGTTCCTCTCCTGCACGCTCCCGAGCCTCCCCGCGCGAGAGCCCGTGCAGGGCGCCATGATAGGCCATGTTCTGACTGACTGTGAGATCCAGATCCAGTGTCGGCATCTGGAACACGACGCCGAGGCGGGCGAGAGCCCGGATAGGGTCGCGGCGGATTGAGTGGCCGAAGATGCGGATGTCGCCGTGCTGCGCGTTGTAGAGTCCGGTCGCGAGAGCGATGAGCGTCGTCTTGCCCGCACCGTTGGGTCCCAGGAGCACCGCGAAGGAGCCGGGTTCCACCGACAGGTTCACCTCGGACAACGCACGACGCGTGCCGAAGCCGTGGCTCAGATTGTCGATGGCAAGGGCCGTCATGGCGCGACGACGAGGCCCCAGGGCGAACGGCCGACCCCGATGGTCTTCACCACCTGCCTGTCGTCGAGATCGATCACCGAGACATCGCTCGAATTGCCGTTGGCCGTGTAGAGGCGCTTTCCATCCGGTGAGAGGGCGACGTGCCAGACACGCTGGCCGACGAGGTAGGTGCGCAGCACCTTGAAGGTCTTCGCGTCGATCTCGGCGACCCGGTTCGCGGGACCCAGCGCCACATAGGCGCGGGAGCCGTCGGATGTCAGCTGAATGCCGACCGCTTGCACGAGCTCGCGTGGAACACCCGGCACCTCGAAGGCGATCCTGGCCAAAGGCTCACGCGTCTCGGCATCGAACACCTCCACGGTCCCGCGCAATTCGGACGAAACCCAGATCTGACGGCTGTCGCCCGAGACTTGCGCCACCCGCGGACGCGTGCCGACAAGTACGTTGTCGACGAGCTCCAGCGTCTGCGCATCGATCACGTGGAGCATGCTCGTGGTCTCTGAGGTATTCACGACGAAGCGTCCGTCCGGGCTCACGCCCATTCCCTCCGGCTCGACGCCCACCTGCACTTCGGCCACGATGCGACGTCCGGGGATGTCCAGGACGGAGACGAGGTTGTCATTCTCGTTGGCCACGAACAGACGGCGCCCGTCCGGATGCAGCACGAAGAATTCCGGGTCCTCGCCGGACGGCAGCGAGCCTTCCACTCTTCGGGATTTGAGATCCACCACATCGATCCGGTTGTCGTCGCCCACCGCCACATAGAGCTTCTGCCTGTCCGCGCTCAGCCCGATGCCTCGCGGTCGGCGCCCGACAGGAATCGTACCCGTCTGGTCCAAGGTGGTTCCATCGATGACCGAGATGGTGTTGTCCTGCTCGTTCGATACATACACCGTCTCGGCGAAAACCACCTGGAGGTTGAGCGCGATTGCCAGCAACGCTAAGATCAAAGCTTGCATCGGCTCTCCTCCCGGTCTGTTCCCAGCGTATCGAGTTCGGATCCGCGGTGCAGATAACCCGCCTGCGGTGAGACGGAGACGAGAAGCCGAGGCCCCGCGATGAGGATCGGCTGTCGCATCTGCCCGTCCCAGGCACGGAAGCTCTGCCCCTGCCCTTTGAAGCCGGAGAGGATGAAATCCGGGCCGCGCAGGAACGATGCAATCCCGGCCGGGTCGGCACTGCGGGATCTGACAGCGGCTTCCCCGATGGCGCGCACCGCCGCCCAGGCAGCGTAGTCGATGGCGCTCATCCGGCGGCCGGCGGATTTCTCGAAACGGGACTGAAGCTGCGTTGCCCCCCATTGCTCCGACACGGGACTCCAGCCCGTGGTGACGAGCCCATGCGTGCCGGCGACGGGACGAGGCCGCGCCGTGCGGTAGGAGAGGAACTCGCCGAACTCGTTCGCCTCATCGGCGACGACGAGCACGTCGTGATCCGTAACCTGAGTCAAAGCGGGGATTTCGGTCTGCAACGTCACATGGCCCGTATCCGAGCGCGCATGACCCGGCTTGAAGGTCCAGTCCTTCTCGACGGCGATGTCGGCTCCGAAGCGGGCAGCCGCCCGGCGGAAGGCGTCGGCCTGCAGCCTGTCGCCGGACGTGCCGCCGGTCACGAGAAACCAGCGCCGCCAACGCTTGGACATCAGATACTGCGCGAGCGCGTCGGCCAGCATGGCGCGGCTCGGGATGGTATGAAGCACGTTGGCGCGGCAGGACTCGTTGCGTAGCGCATCATCCGGTGCGCGGGCATTGATGAGCAGCATCTCACGGGCGTCGGGCACGGAAGCCGCGGCCAACAGGAGCGGCGCATCGAGATCCGAGACAACAAGCCGGACGCCTTCCCGCACCAGTTCCCGGATGACGTCCTCGGGCTTGCCGTCAATCTTGACGGTCCGCTCCACGAGCGTGAAGCTCTGTCCGGTGAACCGGCCGGTGGTCGCGTTGTCGGAGAGACCCAGCCGAGCCCCTGCGATCCCCTCGTCCCGGATCGACCGGTCGATCGGAGAGACCGGCTCGACCGGATCGCGCTCCTGCGTGATGACTGCGATGGTGATGACGCCTTCCTCGGCCAGAGCAGGCGCGGACAGGACCATCGCGATCAGGACCAGAATGATCTTCATTCAGCGGCTCTCGCCTCGTGAAGGGGCCGGTCCTCGACGATCCGGGCCGGGGACCCGCCCAAGGTGATGGCGCGATGAGCGAGGGCCGCCTCGTGCCAGTGATGTGTGACGAGCAGTGTCGTTGGGCGCAGACGGCGCACATGGGACGCCACAAGATCCTGCATCTCGCGAGACGTATCGTCGTCGAGAGACGCGAAGGGCTCGTCCAGGAGGAGCAGCTTCGGCTCCACCGCCAGCGCACGGGCCAGGGCCACGCGCCGCGCCATGCCGAGCGAAAGCTGATGCGGGTAGACGTCTTCCGAGTCTGCCAAACCGATCTGACGCAGCCAGTCTCCGGCCTTTGCGGGCTGGTCTGGAAGAGCAAGCTCGAGATTCCTGCGCGCGGTTCGCCACGGGAGAAGGCGCGGCGTCTGGAAGAGATAGCCGACGGGCTGCCGCAAGCCCGTGATGGATCCCTCGAAATCCGTGTCCAGCCCGGCCACGATCTGCAGGAGGCTGGACTTGCCGATGCCCGATGGCCCCACGATGGCACAAACCTCGCCGTCGGCGAGTTCGAGGGTCAGGTTGTCGAACAGCACGCGAGGGGGAGCACCGCCTCGCGCCGGATGAATCTTCCGGTCGATCATGATCCGAATCGTCATCGACGCCACCGCCCAGAGCGGCGTTCGAGCGGCGCGAACAGCACGGCCTCGATGAGCATGACACACAGGACGAAGGCAGCCGCGTAGGCCATGACCCGCGGCACGTCGAAGAGCTGAAAATAGCTCTGCAGCTGGAACCCGACCCCGTTGGAGCGTCCGAGCAACTCGACCACGAGAACGATCTTCCACACCAGCGCGAGTCCGTTGCGGGCTGCGGCCAGGGCATAGGGCGCCAGCTGAGGCGCAATGACCTCGCGCAGCGTCGTCCATGGGCCGAAGCGGTAGACCTGCGCGACGTCCGTGTAGTCCCGGTCGAGGGCTCTCGCACCTTCCCGAAGCGTCACGGCGACGTTGGGGATCTTGTTGAGCGCCACTGCCACCAGAAGCGCGGTCTCGACCAGGCCGAGCCACACATAGGTCAGGATGATGATCACCAGCGCCGGCACATTGAGCAGGATGACGAGCCACGGATTGAGCCAGCGGTCGAGCCATCCCAGGCGTCCGAGGGCGACGCCCAGGGCCGTGCCGGCGACCATGGCGATCGCAAAGCTGATGCCGACCCGCGCCATGGTGATTCCGAGATGATGAAGCAAGGGTCCGTCGACCGCCTCATGGACGAGGCCCTGCAGCACCGCGAGGGGACCGGGAAACAGCCTGCTCCCGACCCAGCTGGCCCCAATCTGCCACAGGCACAGGAAGAGCAGGACAGAGGCAATGCCCTGCCACGCCCCCCTGCCCTCGACCTCAGCAGCACGCATCGGCGGCCTCAATAGGAGATTGCGGGCCAGAAGGTCTTCGCATCCAGCACGCTCGACGATCCGACCAGCTTGTCGCCCCCTATCTTTGCAAGAATAGCATACAGTTCGGCGCAAGCCTGTCTCTCGGCTTCAGACCACCGATCCGGAATTCCTCTGCGAAAACCATGCTGGAGGGCCGCCAGGGCTACCGGGTCGTCGGTTCCGATCTGCGGGGCCAGACGGATCCACTCGTCCTTCGCGCCGGCAAGCAGCGCCTTCGCATCCCGGGAAGCTGCGACGAAACCCTGAAGGGTCGCATCCGCACGGACGGCCCAGCTCTCCCGAAAGGCATAGCCCAGCATCGGCACCTCGTGATCGATGCCGAGGCCGCGGATCATGTCGTCGACGGACAGGAGCGCTCTGGCCCCGTCGGCCTCCAGACGGGCCGCATAATGCCAATAGGTCAAGACGGCGTCGATGCGGCCGCGGGACAGCTCCTCGTTGAGCAGCGGCGGGGCTCCGAAGACGGGCTCGACGGACTCCGCGACATCGACACCGAGTTCCTGCTGGGCAAAGGCCCGGAGGAGAAGCCAGCTCTTGTCGAGAGGTCCGCCTGCAACGCCGATGCGCTTGCCCTTGAGGTCACGGAGGCTCCCGACCTTGGAAGCGGGCGGAAGCATGAGCGCGCCGACGGCCCGTGAATAGGGAACGAAGCTGAAGTCGGCTCCCTCGCTCCGCTGGCGGGCCACCCAGGGCCAGTCCGTGACGATCACGTCCACCGCGCCCGCCTGCAGGGCGACCTTGGCCGCTTCGTTGGATGCAAACTCGACCGGCACCACGGTGATCCCGTGCTTCCGGTCGAGCCCGTAATGGCGGAGGGTGTCGATTTCCCAGGCGACGGTGCCGAACCTGAGCAGTCCGGCCCGGACCGTGCGGTCTTCCTGGGCCTGCGCGGGTCCGAGGGCGAGCAGGACGAGGATGAACCAGGCAATTCTGACACGCATGGCCGAACTCGGGGCAAACGACAGCCCCAGTCAACGGTCAAGCTTTGGATTGGTTCCGAATCCAATCCGATGCGCGGGCCGCCCGCCGGGTCGACAGGGCCAGGGCCTTCAATCAACGATGCATCGCCCGGCGCCATTTTCCGGGGCTCGCGCCAACGCAGCGCGTGAAGACGCGGGTGAAATAGCTCTGATCGCCGAAGCCGCAGATGAGCGCGATGTCGGCCAAGGGCAAGGTCGAGGACATGAGGAGGCTTTTGGCTTCCTGCACGCGGATATGCGTCAGATAGTGATGCGGGCTCATTCCTGTCGTGCGGCGGAAGGCCTTGGCGAAATAGCTTGGCGTGAGACGGCATTCGCGCGCGATGTCGGCGATGGTCAGACGGGCTGCAAGACGGGAGTGCATGATTTCCTTGGCGCGTCGCTCCTGCCACGATGCGAGCTTGCCGTTGTCGGGAATAGCCGGGAGATGCATGCCCCCATAGCCTTCTGCAAAATAGGTCAGCAGGCTCAGAGCCATCTGATCGACGAACAGCGGATTGGTCTGTGACAGTTCCGGCGGTGCCGAGAGAAGGAATGCGCACATCGATCCCAGGATGGGATCATTGGCATCGGGCAGGGCGCGCAGAGTCGATATCGGCGACGCGCCGCGCTCATAGGCGAGATCGTCCAGAGCCTCCTTGCGCATGTAGAACTGCACGCCGTCGAACGGCCCACGAATTCGGCTGCGAGGATCTTCCGACAGGTCGGCCGCGCTGACCGTCCCTGCCGCGAAGCCTCGCGCGTACCGCATGCGGCCGTTGAGCCAGAACTCGTGCTCCTCCACGTCCTTCAATTTGTAGGTCGCGCTGAAGGCGGCCTCGGGCTCGATCAGAACCGTCCGATCCCGATCCTGGCGCATGCAGGTCAGCCGCGTGACGGCGAGGGAGAGACGGTTGTCCTTCGAGACCTGCAGGATGCTCTGGCTGACCATCTCGACATGACGTCCGAGCCGCCGGCCGAACAACCCGGATTGTGTGTTTTCCTGAACGGCTGGCATGTCAACTCGCTTCAATCAATGGAGATCCTGGCCTTACGGTTGAATCCTTCGCTCTTCACGTTCCTCGTACGACGGAGGCATCCGGGTTTATGTTATCTCCTCGGATTCATGTCGCCTGGATGTCGGAAGCGGCAGAGACGGCAGAAGCAGTTCGAGCTCGCCGCGCCTCTCCTCGAGGGAGGGAGGAAGCTTCAAGCTCATGCCCAGTCTTTCAGAATTTTCATCGATATCGAACCCCGGCCCGTCCGTCGCGAGTTCCAGGAGAAGGCCGCAGGTCGAACGGAAATTGACAGACCGGTAATAGATTCGGTCTTTGGACTCAGTTGCAACGATTCCGTACCTGTCGTGAAGCGCGCGCACAAGGGAATCCTGGTCGAGGGCGTCGCGGGCCCGGATGGCAACATGATGAATGCTCCCTGCTCCAAGCTGACCTCGCGGGAGAAGGCCGGCCTCGTCGAGCGTGATGGTGCCGCCCGGTTGGTCATGCGCCGCGAGGCGGACAAGTTGGCCCCGGCGGCCAATCTCGTTAAAGTCCAGGATCTCTCGAAACAACTCGCTCAGCGGATCGGCCAAGCGCACCTTCAACACAAGATCGTGAAGTCCCTGGATTGCATAGGCCGCGGGAACGTCGGAACGATTCCGAGGTTCAGGCGCCACGGGCGCGGCCGCCTCCACGAGGGCCAGCATCGCGCCGTCGGGATCTTCGAACATGAGGCACGGCTCACCGAATCCCGTCCATCCGATCCCGCAGGGAACATCGGCCTCCTGAAAGCGACGCTTCCACCAGTCCAGCGCTCCCAGGGGAATGCGGAACGCCGTCTGCCATGCCTCGCAGGCCCCGCGCCTGCCGCGAGGCACCCGCTGCCACGGGAACAGGGTAAACAGGGTGCCTGGCCGGCCGACCTCGTCACCGAAGCAGAGGTGGAACGTCCCTGGATCCTCGTGAGACACCGTCCGCTTGACGAGCCTCATGCCGAGAAGACACGCGTAGAAGCGGCAGCTCCGCTCAGCGTCGCTCGAGATCAGCGTCACGTGATGAAGGCCGCGTCCGGCCATGGCTGCACTCCGGTGTATCGTTTCCGCCACCCTATCGGCTGGTAATCGCGTTTGTCTCGTCCTCTTTTGCCAGAGACCGACACTTTCCCGAACGCCAAGCCCAGATCGTCCAAGTCCGTTTCATTTTCGACAAGATTCTCAAGACCAATGGCTCGATTGTTCCCCCGCCAGCCCTCACCCGAACAGGATCGACCATGTCCGTCAAAGCATCCCCTACGCCCGGCTCGAACCTCATCAACCCCGCCGATCACGCTTTGATCCTCATCGACTTCCAGTCGCAGATGTCGTTTGCGACGAAGTCGATCGATGCCGTGAACCTGCGCAACAATGCAGCCATGATCGCCCAGGCTGCGGCCGGCTTCAGGGTTCCGACGATCCTGACGACCGTCGCGGAGAAGAGCTTCTCGGGCCCGATGTTCTCCGAGGTCACGGACGCCTTTCCGGGCCAGAGCCTTCTCGACCGCACGTCGATGAACACCTGGGAGGATGCGGCCGTCATCGACGAGGTCAACCGGATCGGCAAGAGCCGCCTGGTTTTCGCGGGCCTTTGGACGTCGGTCTGCATCGTCGGCCCGACGTTGTCGGCGCTCGATCAGGGCTTTGAGGTCTATGTGGTGACCGATGCGTGCGGCGATGTCTCGACCGAGGCGCACGAGCGCGCCGTGGAACGCATGATCCAGGCCGGCGTCCGGCCGATGACCGCTCTGCAATATCTGCTCGAACTGCAGCGCGACTGGGCCCGGACCGAAACCTACGACCTGACGACGGGAATCGCGAAGAAGTACGGCGGCGCCTACGGTCTCGGCATCATCTACGCCAAGACCATGTTCGGCGCGAGCGAAGGCGCCCACGGCGACTCGGCGGTCGCGGCGGAATAGCCGGCTCCCCCGGCGGGTGCAGGACCATCCCTGCATCCGCTCCATCCTCTTCGATGTCCCGTCGACTGCCATGCCCGGCAGACGCGAGCGAAAGCCGGCTATGTCCATGCCCCATGATCGTCGTACCGTGCTCGCCGGCCTTGGTGCATTCGGGGCGGGCTTTGCTCTTCCCAAAGGCCTGGAGGCTCAGACGATGAAGACGTCCGCCGACCTGATCCTGTTCAACGGCAGGATCACGACCCTCGATCGTCAGGCTCCCGAAGCATCCGCTGTGGCTATCCGGGACGGGCGCTTCGTCGCCGTCGGCGCCGAACGGGAGATCATGACCCTCGCCGGCCCCGACACGCGCCGCGTGGATCTGAACGGCCGCCGGGTCATCCCCGGCCTGATCGACAGCCACATGCACATCATCCGTGGCGGCCTCAACTACAACATGGAGCTGCGTTGGGACGGGGTCCGCTCCCTGGCCGATGCCATGCGGATGCTGAAGAAACAGGTGGACCGCACACCGGCGCCGCAATGGGTGCGCGTGGTCGGCGGCTTCACGGAGCATCAATTCGCCGAGAAGCGGCTGCCGACCCTCGACGAGATCAACGCCGTCTCGCCCGACACCCCTGTCTTCATCCTGCACCTTTACGACCGTGCGCTGTTGAACGGCGCCGCCCTGCGGACCGTCGGCTATACCAAGGACACGCCCAATCCTCCCGGCGGCGAGATCCAGCGGGACGCGCAGGGCAATCCCACGGGCCTGCTGATCGCCAGGCCCAATGCCACGATCCTGTACGCCACCCTGGCGAAGGGCCCGAAGCTTCCGCCCGAGTACCAGAAGAACTCCTCGCGCCATTTCATGCGCGAGGTGAACCGCCTCGGAGTGACCGGCGTCATCGATGCCGGAGGCGGCTTCCAGAACTATCCGGACGATTACCGGATCATCGAGGAGCTGCATCGGGAGGGCCAGCTCACGGTGCGTCTCGCCTACAACCTCTTCACGCAGAAGCCGAAGGAAGAACTGACGGATTTCGACACCTGGTCCAAGCAGGTCAAGCCAGGCCAGGGCGACGATCTCTACCGCCATAACGGCGCCGGCGAGATGCTGGTCTATTCGGCTGCCGACTTCGAGGATTTCAAGGTCGAACGGCCCGAGATGCCGCCCTCGATGGAGGCCGATCTCGAGCCCGTCGTGCGCCTGCTCGCCCAGAACCGCTGGCCGTGGCGCCTGCACGCCACCTACAACGAGACGATCACCCGGGCGCTCGATGTGTTCGAGAGGGTAAACAGGGACGTGCCGCTCGAGGGCCTGCACTGGTTCATCGATCACGCCGAGACCGTCGATGAGCGCAACATCGACCGGATCGCGGCTCTCGGCGGCGGTATCGCGGTCCAGCACCGGATGGCGTTCCAGGGCGAGGATTTCGTGGAGCGTTACGGCGACAGGGCGGCCGAGCACACGCCCCCGGTCCGGCGCATGCTGGAGGCCGGCGTTCCCGTGGGCGCAGGCACCGATGCCACCCGGGTGGCCTCCTACAATCCCTGGGTCTCCCTGTCCTGGCTCGTGACGGGCAAGACCCTCGGAGGGCTGACGCTCTATCCGGCGGCGAACCGCCTCGACCGCGAAACCGCCCTTCGCCTGTGGACCGAAGCCAACACCTGGTTCTCGACGGAAGAAGGCAAGAAGGGTCAGATCAAGGTGGGCCAGCTGGCGGACCTGGCGGTTCTGTCCGACGATTTCTTCTCCGTTCCGGAGGACGCGATCCAGGACATCGCGTCGGTTCTCACCCTTCTCGGCGGTCGGCCGGTCTACGGCGATGCCGAGTTCAAGGATTTCGCGCCGCCTCTGCCACCCCCGATGCCGGACTGGTCCCCTGTCCGCACGTTCGGTGGCTACCAGCAGCGCCGGGCCGGTCCTGAATCCGACCGAAAATACACCTTCGCGGCAGCGGCTGCCTGCGGCTGCGTCAATTCCTGCGGTGTGCATGGCCATTCCCATGCCGCGGCCTGGGGATCCGCATCACCGACGTCGGATTCACGCTCTTTCTGGGGAGCGCTCGGCTGCTCCTGCTGGGCCTTCTGAGAGAAGCACCATGACCGATATCGCGGCTCCCCGCCCCGTCACCCGAATGCTGGCCCTGCCTGGACTCGACTATCTGGCGCGCCTCGCGCTGGCGTCGCCCTTTCTGATCAGCGGGGTCGTGAAGCTCGCCGATTTCGGCGGAGCGGTGAATGAAGTCGTGGGGCTCGGCCTCCAACCGGCCGCGCCGATCGCAGGGCTGGTCATCGCCACGCAGCTCGGCGGGTCCATTCTCTTCCTCGCCCGCCGGACCTGCTGGCTCGGCGCCGGGATCCTGGCGGTGTTCACCGCTCTGGCCACCCTTCTCGCACATCCCTTCTGGGCTTTCGAGGGGCCCGATCGCGGCCGCCAGACCGCCACGTTCTTCGAACACGTGGCCATCGTCGGCGGTCTTGGTCTCGCGGCCTTGCTGGCCAACGGTCGGGGCACACGCTCATGAGCGAGACCCCGGCCGGCCTCGCGCAGGCGCCGGCGTCACCGCCGCCCGGCACCTTCGCGCCCCTCCGCCACCGCCTCTTTGCGGTGATCTGGACCGCGACGGTGCTCGGCAATATCGGCACCTTCATGCGGGACGTGTCGTCCGCCTGGCTGGTCACGGGGCTTTCCGCCTCGCCCGCGTCGGTCGCCATGATCCAGGCCGCCGGCACGCTGCCGTTCTTCCTGCTCGCGATTCCGGCCGGCGTCCTGTCCGACATCCTCGACCGGCGGCGCCTTCTCATCGCCCTGCAGATCGTTCTCGGAAGCGTGAGCTCCCTGCTCGCCGTCCTGGCCTGGACGGGCTCCGTCTCGGTCGAAGGCCTCATCGTCCTCACCTTCCTCGGCGGCGTGGGGGCGGCCCTGGCGACCCCGGCCTGGCAGGCCATTACGCCGGAGCTCGTTCCACGGTCAGACCTGAAGGGCGCCGTTGCGCTCAACTCCCTCGGCATCAACATCGCCCGCTCCATCGGGCCCGCCCTGGGCGGATTTCTGCTGGCGCTTCTCGGGGCCGCCGCCGTCTACGGCCTCGACGTCCTGACCTATGTCCTTGTCGGCGGTGCCCTGCTGTGGTGGCGCCGCGAGGCCGATCATGATGACGGACTGCGGGAGAATTTCGGCGGAGCCTTGCGCGCCGCCCTGCGCTATGCCCGGGCGAGCCGCGACCTCCATCGCATCCTGTGGCGGGCCGTTGTGTTCTTCGCCTTCGCCAGCGCCGTCTGGGCCCTGCTCCCGATCGTCGCCCGGCAGGAGATCGGCGGCGGGCCGGGCTTCTACGGACTGCTGCTCGGCAGCGTCGGAGCAGGCGCCATCGCGGGCGCCGTCCTGATGCCGCGGGCCCGCGCCCGGCTTGGGCAGGACGGCCTGGTGCTCGCCGCAACCCTCGTGACGGCGGCCGCGACCATCCTGCTCGCCCTCACCAACCTGGAGATCGTCGCCATCGTCGCGACCTTCGTTCTCGGCATCGCGTGGATCGCCATGCTGACCACCCTTAACAGCACCATGCAGGCCATTCTGCCGAACTGGATCCGGGGCCGGGGCCTCGCGATCTATCTCACCGCCTTCAACGGCGCTATGACGGCGGGCAGCCTGGGCTGGGGCTTCCTCGCGCAGGAGATCGGCACGGACACCGCCCTGGTCGCGGCCGGCCTCAGCCTCGTCGTGGTTGCCCTGCTCGCGCATCGCGCGCCTCTGCCGGCCGGCGAGAGCGATCTGACGCCATCCCTGCACTGGCCCGAGCCGGCCATGGCCGAACCCGTTGCGCATGACCGGGGGCCGGTGATGATCATGGTGACCTATCGAATCCTGCAGGCCGACCGTGCCGCCTTCTTGGCTGCGCTCGAGCGCCTCTCCGAGGAACGCTGGCGCGACGGCGCCTATTCCTGGGGCATCTCCGAGGATGCGGCCGATCCCGAGCACATCGTCGAATGGTTCTTCGTCGAATCCTGGGCCGAGCACCTGCGCCAGCACAAGCGGATCTCGAAGGCCGACGCGGATATCCAGGCCGAGGCCCGGCAATTTCACCAGGGCGCCGAGCCGCCCCTGGTTCAGCACTTCCTGGCCGTCGAAAGGCCAAGCCGACAGCCACGTTGAAGCACTTAGCAAGGAGAGCACCCCATGGGGACGATCACGACGAAGGACGGGACGAAGATATTCTACAAGGACTGGGGAGCGGGACAGCCGATCCTGTTCTCCCATGGCTGGCCGCTTTCGGCCGATGCCTGGGACGGCCAGATGCTGTTCTTTGGCCAGCAGGGCTACCGCGTCATCGCGCATGACCGCCGCAGCCATGGTCGCTCGGACCAGACCTGGGACGGCAACCACATGGATCAGTATGCGGACGACCTGGCCGAACTGATCGAGACGCTCGATCTCAGAGACGTCATCATGATCGGCCATTCCACCGGTGGCGGCGAGGTTGCGCACTACATCGGCCGCCACGGCACCGGGCGAGTTGCGAAGGTCGTCCTCGTCGGTGCCGTGCCGCCGCTCATGCTGAAGACCGAGGCCAATCCGGAAGGCACGCCGATCGACGTCTTCGACGGCATCCGCCAGAACACTGCCGGTGACCGCTCGCAATTCTTCAAGGACCTCACCATGCCGTTCTACGGGTTCAACCGTGACGGCGCGAAGGCCAATGAGGGCCTGCGCGAGTCCTTCTGGCTCCAGGGCATGATGGGCGGCATCAAGGGCGAATACGACTGCGTCCACGAGTTCTCGGAGGTCGACTACACCGAAGATCTCAAGAAGATCGACAAGCCGACGCTCGTGATCCACGGCGACGACGACCAGATCGTGCCGATCAAGGCATCGGCGGAAAAGACCGCGAAGATCGTCAAGGGCGCCGAGCTCAAGGTCTACCTAGGGGCTCCCCACGGGTTGGCGCAGACCGAGGCGGACCGGTTCAACGCCGACGTGCTCGCCTTCATCAAAGGCTAGCGGATCACTGGCCTTGGAGGGCCGCGTCAGCGCAGTCGGCCGGACGAAATCGCTGCCGGTCGGATGACGCGGTCGCCGGGCGGGGTCATCCCGATTGTCTGAGGAGAATGGAAGAGGGGACATCCATGTGCCCCCTCTGGCCGCGCAGGGGCGGTTCGTGTTCTAATCGGGCCATAGCCTGAGCTATGGAGCCGAGGAGCCGGGAGGCCATCATGCGGCCAGATCTGCGCGCGAAGGATCCATCCCGGGAAGCAGAGCCGTTCATCAACCTGCCGGATCGCCCCCTCGAGGGGGACCTCGTCGCGGCCCTGATGAGGCGTCATGAGGTTGCCGCGGAGCGGCTGATCGGATGGCTGCGCGTGGCCATCGGCCTGTGCGTCTTCACGACCGTGATCCTCGCTGATCGCATTCTGCTTCGTTTGACGGGAATGACCCTCGACATGTTCGAGCGGAACGCCTGGATCGCCTCCTTCGGCTTCCTCCTCGTCGGGGCCGTCAGCATCGTGCTCGCGGTGCCGCAGCGCTGGCGCCACGGTTTCGCCTACCTGTTCATGGTGATGGATGTGGGGCTTGTCCTCGTCATCGCGTTCTTTGCCGTCGGCGAACGCGGACTGCCCGGCAACGCCCTGCCGTCCGCGCCAATCACCTGGGCGGCGCCGCTCGTTCTCGCCGTCGGGGCCCTCCGCTACGACGTGAAAGTCCAGCTCTGTGCCATCGCGCTCCTGGCGATCGGTCTGATCGGGATTGCCGTCGCGTTGGACCACCGTCTGGTCCTGGATCCTGCCGCCATGGCGGCGCCCGCATGGCATCGCCTGTTCTCGATGCCGGTCAACGTGATGCGGCTCGAACTGCTTCTCCTTGCGGGCGCAGCGACGGCCTTCGGCATCATCCGGTCGCGGCGCCTCCTGGCCTCCGCCGTCAGGGATGCCATCGGGCGGGCGAGCCTGTCGCGCTTTCTCCCGGCCGAGATCGCCCCCCGGGTGGCGGCCGGCGACGTCAACCTGCGCCGCGGGCGTCGTCAGAAAGCCGTGATCGTCTTCGTCGATATCCGCGACTCCACCGGTCTGGCCGAAGGCATGGACCCGGAGCGCCTGTCTCAGTTCTTCACGGCTTTCAGAACCCGGATCCTGGGAGCCGTCCGCAACCACCGCGGCTTCGTCGACAAGTTTATCGGGGACGGGGCGCTGATCCTGTTCGGCGTGCCGGACGAGACCGGCGACGACGCGGCGCGAGCCCTCGCCTTCGCGCATGATCTCGTCCGCATCGTGGCCGCCTGGAACGCGACCCGTGAACTGCCCCATACCGTGCGGATCGGCATCGGGATCCACGTCGGCGAGGTGTTCTGCGGGATCGTCGGCGACGAGGAGCGGATGGAGTTCACGGTCCTGGGCGATGCGGTGAACGTCGCCTCGCGTCTCGAGCAGGCGACGAAGCGGTATGGTGAGATGATCCTGGCCTCGGGGGCTGCCGTCGAGGGCTCGCCCGATCGCACGGCATGGCGGGAAATCGGGCTTGAACCTCTCGCTGGGCGCAGGGAACCGATCCCGATCTTCGCGCCGATTCCAGCCGCGGCGGCCACCGATGGCCATGTGCCTGCTGCTCCTCACGCATCACAGAAGCCCACCTAGAACCGAAAGCGCCAACACACCGTGCGATCCGAGGTATGCATACGCCCAGCCCGCATTATCCTTTTGTCAAACTTTACTGCTCAATTCACGGTCGCCGCAGGTTGATCCCGCGAAATCCGAAGGGAGAACGGAATGACATCGAAGCCGTGTATCGTTCTGGGCGTACCGGTTCAGGAGGGCGCCGGCCGGCTCGGCTGCGATATGGGGCCGAGCGCCTTCCGGACCGCCGGCTTGATCAGCGAGTTGCAGAATCTCGGCTATATCGTGGAGGATCGGGGCAACATCGCACCCAGGCCGCTCCGCGATCTGCAGCATCCGAATCTCGCCATCAAGGCGCTCCCGGAAACCGTCGCCTGGACCGAAGCCATCGCCGAGGCAGCCTATCAGGCAAGCCGCGACGGCATGCCGATCTTTGCCGGCGGAGACCACAGCCTCTCGGCCGGCTCCATGACGGGGCTTGCGCGCCGGGCCGCGGAGGAAGGTCGCGAGTTCTTCGTCCTGTGGCTCGACTCGCATCCGGATTTCCATACCCTTACCACCACCACGAGCGGAAACCTCCATGGGGTGCCCATGGCCTATGCAACCGGGCGCAGCGGGTTCGAAGGCTATTTTCCCGCCCTCGCCGCCCCCATCAAGCCTCAGAACGTCTGCATGATGGGCATCCGCAGCGTCGATCCGGCAGAGCGCTCGGCGCTGCAGACGGCGGGCGTGACGGTTCACGACATGCGGTCCATCGACGAGAACGGCGTCGTGTCGCTCCTCGACGCCTTCCTGAAGCGTGTCGCAGCGGCCAATGGGGTTCTCCACGTGAGCCTCGACGTGGATTTCCTCGATCCGGCGATCGCGCCTGGGGTCGGCACCACCGTTCCTGGCGGCGCGACCTTCCGCGAGGCGCACCTCATCATGGAGATCCTCCACGACAGCGGCCTCGTGGGGAGCCTCGACCTTGTCGAACTCAACCCGTTCCTCGATGAGCGCGGCCGGACAGCCCTGCTCATGGTGGATCTCGTGGCGAGCCTGATGGGACGGCGGGTGCTGGACCGCCCGACCCAGAGCTATCGCTATACTCCAAAGATCGGGTAAGCCACTCGAACCCTGGGGAACAAGGAACCGAAAGGCGGCAGACGACCCTGGAAGAAGCCCGACTTGGTTGGGCGATCCTGGCGCTCCCTATGGTAAGTCCCTGCGCCCGCAGATGTCTGGATATCTGGAAGGACATGCAATAAAATTGCCATAAGGGCGAAACATCGGGGTTTCCGCCCATTGCGAGGGTTGGGGCCTTCCGATGAAGGGCATCCCTTTCCACCCAACAGCAAGCGAGAGGCGGAATGACCGCTGATAGACCAAAGGTCGTGATCGTCGGGGCGGGCTTCGGAGGGCTGACGGCCGCTCAATCCCTCGCGCGGGTGCCGGTCGACGTGACGGTCATCGACCGTCACAACTACCACTACTTCCAACCACTCCTCTACCAGGTCGCCACGGCGGCCCTGTCGCCGGCCGACATAGCCTGGCCGATCCGCGGCATCCTCAGGCGGCAGAGGAACACGACGGTTCTCCTGGCGAATGTCACCGGCATCGATGTGGATGCGTGCAGTGTCAGGGCGGGACCGGTGGACGTCCCTTACGACTTTCTCGTCCTCGCGACAGGCGCGACCCATTCCTATTTCGGACACCCGGAATGGGCCACTGTCGCTCCAGGGCTGAAGCAGATCGAGGATGCGACCTCCATCCGCCGGAAGGTTCTTCTCGCCTTCGAGCACGCCGAACTGACCGACGATCCTGACGAACAGCGCCGTCTTCTGACATTTGTGATCGTGGGCGGCGGCCCCACCGGCGTCGAGATGGCCGGCGCCATTGCGGAGGTGGCTCATCATGCCCTTCCGGCCGAATTCCGGCGCATCGACCCGCATGCGGCCCGGGTGATCCTGATCGAGGCGGGGCCCCGCCTGCTGCCGACGTTTCCAGAGGATCTTTCAACCTATGCCCATCGGGCGCTCGAGCGGATGGGCGTGGAGGTCAGGACGCTCGCGCGGGTCACGAACTGCGATGAGGCCGGGGTCGACCTCGAGGAGGCGCGGATCGAGGCCGGCACGGTCATATGGGCCGCAGGCGTCGTGGCTTCTCCGGCCGGCGCGTGGCTCGGGGTGGAGCAGGATCGCGCCGGGCGGGTCAAGGTCGGGCCCGATCTGACCGTTCCGGGCAGGCCGGAGATTTTTGTGATCGGCGACACCGCGACTGTGACCGACGCGGCCGGCAAGCCGGTGCCGGGAATCGCGCCGGCGGCCAAGCAGATGGGCCGCTATGTGGCCGACATGATCGCCGCGAAGGTCGAGAACAGACCCTTACCGGGGCCGTTCCGGTACCGCCATCAGGGCGATCTCGCCACGATCGGGCGCAAGGCCGCCGTGGTGAAGCTCAAGTCGGTTCATCTCACGGGCTTTATCGGCTGGCTGTTCTGGGGCTTCGCGCACGTCTACTTCCTGATCGGCCTGCGGAACCGTGCCGTCGTGGCGTTCAGCTGGTTGTGGAACTATCTGACCTACCAGCGTGGAGCGCGCCTCATCACCGACGGTCCGGCCATGCAGATGATGGCCCGCGATGAGAAGACACGAGCCTTACCCGAAACCGCCGAAGGGGGCGCCCGGTCCGGTCGGGATCAGGCGCGATCAGGCACAACGGACTGGCGGTAGGTCCGCAGGTAACCCGCAGCAGCCGGCTTCGTCACGCGCGCCGCCCTCAATCGTCTGCGCGCATCTTGAAGAGATCCGGATATTGCCGCGGCTGGGAGCGCAGGTACTGGCTTGGCGCCCGGACCGCCGCGCCGAAATGCGCAGCCGCATGCCAGGGCCAGCGAGGATCGTAGAGGATCGCACGGGCAAGGGCGATCAGATCGGCGTCCCCGGTGACGAGGATGGATTCCGCCTGCACGAAATCCGTGATGAGACCGACGGCGATGACAGGCATGCCGACCGGTTTCACCGCGCGGGCCAGAGGCACTTGGTAGCTCGGTCCCACGGGGATCTTTTGTGCTGGGGTCAAGCCTCCGCTCGAGACATGGATCGCACTGCAGCCGCGCGCCTCGAGGGCCCTGGCAAATTCCACCGTCTCCTCGATGGTCCAGCCGCCCGGCGCCCAGTCCGTGCCAGACACCCGCACCGTCACCGGGCGCCCGGCCGGGAACACGGCCCGAACGGCATCGAACACCTCGAGCGGGAAGCGCATCCGGTTTTCGAGCGATCCGCCATAGCTGTCGTCCCGCTGGTTGGAGAGCGGCGACAGAAACTGGTGAAGCAGGTAGCCATGAGCCGCATGAATCTGAACGGCCTCGAGGCCGAGCCTCGCAGCCCGCACGGCCGCCTCGGCAAAGGCGTTCCGTACCCGCGCAAGACCATCCCGGTCCAGAGCCGCCGGAGAAGCCTCGCCGCTCTCCTGCGGGATCGCGGAAGGCGCCTCCGTCTTCCAACCATTGGCATGATCGGGGGCGATCTGCCGGCCCCCCTTCCAGGGCACTTCCGTCGAGGCCTTTCGCCCGGCATGGCCGAGCTGGATCGCGACAGGCATGTCGGACCAGCGCCGGATGCCGTCCAGAACGCGGCCCATCGCAGCCTCGCATGCGTCCGAATAGAGCCCGACGTCCCCGTAGGTGATCCGGCCTTCGGGCGTGACCGCCGTCGCCTCGATGGTGAGCAGCGCTGCCCCCGAGAGAGCAAGCTGACCCAGATGAATCATGTGCCAATCGTTCATGCAGCCGTCCTCGGCCGAGTATTGGCACATGGGAGCGATGACGATTCGGTTGGCGAGTTCCAGATCCCCGACCCGGAAGGGTGTGAAGAGTTTCGCGTGCGACATGGGTTGCCTCGTCGATTGCGGATGGTTCAGGCTTGTGAGGAGTACAGTGGCATTGAAACGCGTCGGCAGCCGGAAAGGTCTGACAGGTCACGGTATCTTTGTGACCGATCCAGCCGCTCTTTTGCTGACCGCGATCATTCGGATTATCATCACTTGCTCTTCTGTGAGTTGTCTTCAAGCCCAAGCTTGGTCATGGCAGCCCTCCATTATTCGTCGGGCTGCCCGCTGCCGATCCAGATTTCGTGATGTTCTGAACAAGAATGGCCGCTCCAGAGCAACCGCCCAGCGAAATTGTATTCTCGCTCGGGGATCGACAGATCTGCGTACCGAACATGGCAGCCGCCGATGAGGAACAACCGCGCCGAAGTCGCACGCAAGGCCGACATCTGCCGGGTTACGACACCCATCAGGCAGAATCGACAGCATGGAGGAAAGCCGTGGCGGACGGAATTTGTGACATCTGTGGCATCCGGTTCTCATCGGCGAGCCGGGTGTCGGCAAGACGGCCATCGTCGAGGGGCTCGCGCAGCGCATCGTCGCCGGCGAGGTGCCCGAGAGCCTCCGGGACAAACGCCGCGTCGAACTCTCGATCAACTCGATGGTGGCCGGCTCGAAATATCGGGGCGAGTTCGAGGAGCGCGCCCAGCAGATCCTCAAGGAGGTCACAGAGCGGAACAACGAGCTCGTTCTGTTCATCGACGAGATCCACACCATCGTGGGGGCCGGCCAGGACGGCGGCGAAAGCGGGCTCGACACGACAACGTGTTCAAGCCGGCGCTGGCCCGTGGCGAGCTCAACCTGATCGGTGCCACGACACTCAACGAATACCAGAAACACATTGAGAAGGATGCTGCCCTGGAGCGTCGCTTCCAGCCGGTCTTCGTCCCCGAGCCGACGGTTGCCCGGACCATCATGATCCTGCGGGGCTTGCGCGATACTCCCGAAGCGCACCACAAGGTCACCATCACGGAGCTGATGGACGTCCTTCGTAGCCATTTCCGGCCGAAATTCATCAACCGCATCGACGAGATCATCGTCTTTCATGCCCTGACCCGCAGCGAGATCCGCTCCATCGTCGAGCTTCAGCTGGAGCCCGTCAGGTGGACGGCTCATGGCCAGGGAATCGATCCTGCGATCGACGACAGCGTCGTCGATCATCTTGCCGCTGCCGGCTTCCGGCCCGAGTTCGGAGCGCGCGAGCTGCGGTGACTGATCCGCACGGAGTTCGAGACGCAATCGGCCCGGGCGATGCAGGCGGACGAGGTCCATGAAAGCGACCGGGTGACCGCACGCTGGGACCCCGAGCGGCAGAAGATCGTTCTGGAGCCGCAGCCTCGAGGACCACGGACAGAGCAGGTTCCGGCCGACGCCGGGGCGAGCATCGCAACGCTGTCGAGATGCAACGGGACGCTCAGCGACGACCCGGGGACGAGGGACGCACGGCCGCTGAGTGAACATCGTAGCATCGGGGTCCCATTCACCACCGACGCTTTTCGGATGATCGGCCTAGACTTCGATCTACACTCTCGCGGCGAGCCTCAGTCCTCGCGGAACGCGCGATTGAAGCTGTCCATCACAGGGCGCAGCATGTAGCCGGCTGCGGTGAATTTGCCGGTCTTGATCAGAACCTCGACGGGCATACCGGCCATCACCTCGACCCCCGGCAAGGATGACAGCGAATGTTCGTCGAGACGGATGCGCGCCGTGTAGAACGAGCGCTCGGTGGCCTTGTCGGTCATGCGGTCGGCCGACACATAGGTGAGCGTTCCCTCCACGGGAGGAACGCGGCGGTGCTTGTAGGGCATGAGCCGCACCTGCGCCGGTAACCCGGGGTGGACGACATCGATGTCGTCGGGTCTCACCTGGGCGGTGATGATGAGGCGATCGTGCTTCGGCACGAGATCGAGCAATGGCTGGCCCTCCCCTACGACCCCGCCGGGGGTCCGAATTCGGAGATCCGTCACGACCCCGTCCTCGGGCGCGCGCACCTGGGTGCGGCCGAGCACGTCCTGAGCGGCCTCGGCCCGTTCGGAGAGCTGGAAGAGGAGCGCCTGCACCTCGCGGAGGCTCTGAGCGATCTCGGCCTCCCGGTCGCTGCGCAGCTTGAGGATCTGAGCGTTGGCTTCGCCGACACCCTGTTCGGCACGCGCCATTTCCTCCTGCGCCTGGCCCTGCCGCCCGTCGATCTCGGCCTGTTCGCGCTCAAGCGCCAGCTTGCGCGGCTGCGCGATGACACCCCTAGCGACGAGGGGCGCAATCGATTCCATCTCCTTCTTGATGATCTCCGCACGCTTCGCCGCAGCGCTCACCTGGTACCTCAGGCCCAGCATCTGGCGCGAGATCTGCTGCTGCCGCTGGATCAGCACAGCGAGCTGCGACTGGTAGAGCTGGCGGCGGCTGTTGAAGATTCGCTGCTGTCCGGCGAGCATCTCATCGAGCGCTGCATCCGTCTCGGCCGCTTGGCGCAGGGGCAGCGGGAACTGGATCGTGTCATTCCCGTCTCGCTCGGCGAGCAGCCGCGCCTCGCGGGCCTGAGCCTCGCGCAGCTGTCCCCGAAGCGCCTCGGCGCTGGATCTGGCCCGCGTATCGTCGAGCTGAATCAGCGGCTGGCCGGTCGTCACGGCATCACCGTCCTTCACCAGAATCCTGGCGACGATGCCGCCTTCCAAGTGCTGCACCGTCTTGCGGCTCGTTTCGGCCTCGACCGAGCCGATCGCGATGGCGGCGCTTTCGAGCGGCGCCGTGACAGACCAAATGCCGAAGCCGCCGATGAACACGACCACGAGCCCGAACGCGAAGGCCGTCAACCACCGGATCCGATGGAACGGAGTGGGGGGTGGCGGGGGCAGGACATCGGAGAGATCGATGACGGGCGATGTTCTGGCCATCATGCGGCTCCCTTGCCGGCCTGCTGACCGGGTGCGGTGATCATCGGTCCTTCGTTGACCTTCGGCATGCGCGTTTCAGGCTTCGCCCTCGCCTGCTGCGCGACCCTGATCGCCGTCCGTCCCTGTGCGATTTTCTCGGCGATCTCACGGCGCTCGCCATAGGCGTTGACCAGGCCGTTGTCGAGTACGAGCACGTTATCGGCAACGGACAAAATGCCGAGGCGCTGGGCAATGACGATGATCGTTGCGCCGCGGGACTTCATCTCGTCGATGGCTCGACGGAGCGCCTCCTCGCCTTCGGGGTCGAGGCTTGCATTCGGCTCGTCGAGAACGATCAAACGAGGGTCGCCGAAAAACGCACGCGCGAGCCCGAGCTTTTGGCGCTGGCCGCCGGAGAGCCGCGCCCCGCCCTCGCCGATATGAGTGTCATAGCCCCTGGGCAGCCGCATGACGGTATCGTGAAGATCCACCAACCGCGCCGCCGCAATGACATCCGTGGAACTCGCCTCGGACAGGCGGGAGATGTTCTCCGCGACGGTCCCGGCGAAGAGCTCGACGTCCTGGGGCAGATAGCCGAAGTAACGATGTCCCCCGGAGGCCATCCACACCCCGACATCGGCCCCGTCGAGGCGCACATGCCCCGTGGTCGGCGGCACGGTGCCGGCGATCAGGCGACCAAGGGTCGACTTGCCGGCTCCTGAGGGCCCGACGACACCGAGCACCTTGCCGGCGCAGACCATCATCGAGAGGCGGCGCACGACAGGCTCGGTCGATCCAGGCGGCACGTAGGTGAGCTGCTCAACTTCGAGGAGGCCGCTGGGTGGGGGCAGCTCCATGCCTTTCACGGGCGGCGGGGCGGCCTGCATGATGCGCCGGATGCGGTCATAGGCGAGCCGCACGTTGGTGACGGCCTTCCAGGTGCCGATGGCTCCCTCGACGGGGCCGAGGGAGCGGCCAAGCAGGATCGAGGCGGCGAAGATCGCGGCCGGGCTGACATCGTGCCTGATGACGAGGAAGGAGGCCGCCGCCATCACCAGCACCTGCGCGAGGAAACGGACGAAGCGGGCTAGCGCCTGGATCGCCGAAGCCCGCGAGCCGGCCGTCAGTTGGGCGGCCTTGGCATGCGCCTGCTCGTCGGCCAGGATCCGTGCCACGCCAGGCAGCATGCCCATGGCGGTGATCGCCTCCACGTTGCGCATCAGCGACTCGAAGCGGTGCTGGCTTTCGGATGAGGCCGCGGACGCCCGCGCGAAAGGAGCCCGGGTTACGGTCTCGTTGAGCCATGCGAAGCCGAACAGGATGAGGGAAGCCACGATCCCAATGGCACCCAGCAGCGGGTGAACGAGGGTCATGGCGAGCAGGAAGATCGGGGTCCACGGCAGGTCGAACAGCGCCGTGCATGCCGATCCGCCGAAGAACTGGCGCAGGGTGCCGAGATCGCGCCATGCCTGCGCGGCTCCCGCGGGATCGGCCCGCAGCGCGGCCTGCACGGCTGCGGTGAGCACGGGAGCCTGCAGGCGTTCCTCGAGCCAGCCACCGACGCGGGCGAGCATCTCGCGGCGCAGGGCCTCGATAACCGCATGGAGCGCCAGCGCGAAGATGACGATGAGGGTGAGCATGAAGAGCGTGTCGAGACTCTGGCTCGACAAGACGTGGTCGTAGACCTGCAGCAGGTAGAGCGGCATGGTCAGGGCGAGCAGATTGACGAAGAAGCTCAAGCCCGCGACGAGGGCCAGCGAGTAGCGACAAAGCCGGAAGGCGTGCTCCACCTCTGTCTGATGGCGGGCCTTCATCCAGTTCAGGGCCATACGCGATCTCCGGAACCATCAGGGGAGTCGGGCTGGCGCTCGCACGTCCGGGGAAGATCGCGCATGCGCCACTCCGGGGCCGCGGGAGTGCCGCAGCCCCGGATCGCCGTTATCGGGGCTCAGACGACGAAGCCGAAGTCGAAGTCGCCGAAGTCGAAGGTGAAGGCCAGGCTCGCATCCTGCGTGGCATCCATCGTCTGGTCGAGATCGACCGTCACCGCCTGATCCTGGGTGGACGTGGCGTCGGAGTCGTTGTTCTGGCCAAAGTTGAAGTCACCGATGTCCTGATCGGAGGCTGCGGTTCCACCGCCGCCCTGGTTCACGCTGGCCCCGGCGTTGCCGCTGGCCGTGGAGTCGATGTCGGCCACGGCATCGTTGTCGCTGTGAGCCCCGGCATTGCCCGCGGCCGTGCCGCCATTGGCGGAAGCATTCCCGCCCATAGCGGACCCGGCAGTCGTGGCACCGCCGGCCGTGTCACCGCCCGTGGCTGCACCGGACGTGGAGCTGCCGCCCGTGGTATCGCCGGAAGCCGCCGTAGCTGCGCCGCCCGCACCGCCCACGCCGGCGCCGCCCGTGCCGTCGCCGCCCGTAGCAGCGCCGGATGTCGCCGCACCGCTCGTGCCGGCGCCGCCTGAACCGGCACCGCCGGTGCCGGCCCCTGAGGTGCCGTCGCCGCTGGCGCTTGTGCCGGCGCCACCATAGCCGCCCGCTCCACCGGTGCCGTCACCGCCGGTGCCGGCGCCGCCCGTCCCGTCACCGCCTGTTCCGGCGCCGCCTGCACCGTAGTCTCCGTCACCGCCAGTGCCATCGCCACCAGACGCGTAGCCGCCACGGCCATAGCCGCCCGTGCCGTCGCCACCATCGCCTCCGGCGCCGCCGGTCGCGGCAGAGTCGCCGCTTGCCGCATCGCCCGAGTACCCATCACCGCCAGGACCATTGCCACCCGATCCGTCGCCAGTGTCCGCGTCTCCGGAATAAATCGGCCCGCTCGTGCCGTCCCCGCCGGTCCCGTCTCCGCCTGCGCCGCCCACGGCGCCCGCATTGCTTCCTGCCGTGTCTCCGGACGTGGAGTCGCCGCTGTCGGTCCAACCGCCTACGGTGTCGCCGCCTGTGGCGGACCCGCCGGTCGTCGTGCCGCCCGTGGCGGCGCCGCCATTGGCGCTGTTGGCGGCTGTGGCAATCGAATCGCCACCGGTCGTCACGGTCGAGTCGACGCCCGAGTCGTTGTCCGTGGTGACATTCGTATCGGCAGTGTTGTTGGCGCTGGCATCGTTGTAGGCCAGCTGAACCGGATTGTAGTCGACCGCGGCTTCGTTGTCGTTGTCCTGGTCAATGGCCGAGGTCTGACTGGCATTCGTCTCGGTGTTCTGCCTCTGCAGTTGATCCAGGGTGTTGTTCAACTCAACGTCGAGATCGAAATCGAACCCGAATCCGCTGAGCAGGTCTGATAGGTCTGCCATTCTCGCGCTCCTCAGTAGTTGCAGCCGCCTCGTGGAGTTGCGAGGCGGTTTGGCAGAGAGTCCTGCATGCACGGCATGAGAGAAAGTTGCCGATTTGCATGCCGCAGAATGGGTGAGGAGAAGGTTCCGGTCGCCCATTCGGGTGACGCGTCTCCTTTCACATGCATCAGAGCACCTGCCGGATCAGCCGAACCGGTAGCTCTTTTGATGGGGTAACCCCTAAGAGGTAGGAACGTCTTGGATTGGCTAGGACAATGATTTGTTTACGCAAACCATCGCCTTCGGCACTCCACGTCGGCGGCTCGTAGGACGTACCGCTAATTTGCCTCCCGGTGCATGCCATTCACTTGATCCGTGTGAATGCCGAGGCAGTTGGAGGATGGGAAAGCTTCCTTTCTCATCATGCCGGAGAGGCACCTGTGACAATTGACCTATTCAGAGTGGCTCTGGAGATTTCTGACCTGAGGGAGCGTGAGCAATAATCTCGGCTGATGCTTCAAGGGATGATCGAATTGAAGCTAAGCCTGGCAGTTCGATTACTAGAAACTGCCATGAAAAACGGTTAAACTAGGCACACGATTATTGGAGAATATCCAGCGCGCGCCGTTTGCGTCTTGAGCGTCGAGTGCCAAGTTCCGCCGTTTGGAAGATCAATGGCAGGATAGGCCTGTTAATAGTGCCTGCCTGATCGTGGTGCCCCATCGTTGCGTAGATATCAATCGCCCTAGGGAACACAAAAATTCTTGGGAACCCATTCAATGAGATTGGCCTCACATGAAGGAGGGTTGTGATGCATTTTTCGTACGCAACGCCCGATGGTGACCCGAATGGTATGAGGCAGGAGGCTCTCGTCATCATCGATGACGAGCCGTTCTCGCAGGAATGTCTCGTCCACGCGATCGGCAGTGCGTTCCCGCGCACCCCCGTCGTAGGATTTTCATCGGCCAGCGAATTTGCTCATGCTGGTGAGTTGGCAGTCGGCTTGGTGCTGCTGAGGTCTCAGCAGCATTCACCCTCAGGAAGCCAGCTGAATGATGACACCAGAGACATCCTCCAGAACCGTCCGGACGTGCCCATCGTCATCCTCTCCATGTGCATGAAGACGAAGGATGTCCGGGATGCGATTGCCATGGGCGTCCGCGGCATCATCCCGATGACCACCTCCTTCAAGGTTGCGGTCGCGGCCCTTCAGCTCGTGATGGTTGGCGGTACATATTTCCCTCGTTTCGCGAACGGAGACTTGCCTGTCGTCCCCGAAACCAAGGATGGGCACGACTTACATCCGGAGGTGCCCACACGGCTTGTCCTGCCCCATACCGGTCAGCGATCCTATTTCGAGATCGTGGAGCAAACCGGAGACGTGCTCAAGACAGAGGCGAACGGATCAGGGGTCATCTTCACGGCGCGGGAGCTGGATGTCCTGGAGGCCCTTCAGAAGGGATGGTCCAACAAATGGATTGCCCATTCACTCAACATCTCCGAGAACACGATCAAAGTGCATATCCAGCGTATCATGCGAAAGCTGCACGCCACCAACAGGACGGAGGCGGTCATCCGGCACCGTCAGCTCAACGGCTTGAGCTGAGGCTCGTAATCCCATCTGGTGTCGTCCATTTGAATGAGAATGAGACGGAGTCCCTGTGCGCTTGAGCACCAGCCGAAGGATGCAGGATCGTCTAGGCAGATGGGTAAGGCGCCTGAATGGGTGACTGGCGCAGCGGTCCACCGGCGCTCTACACTGTCTTTTCCTTAGTGGCCGCGCGAGGTCGATCCTGATGCTGCCTCCCGACAAGGGAACACGAAACCTGCTCCCGCTCCTGGCTGACAAGCAGGATGGAATCGTTCAGGCGGCCGAGGACGAGGGCAGCCCAGTCCGTCCGGCCTCGGATCCTGGGCTATCGGCCTCCCATTCGTCCAATCCGACCAGCGATCCGGCACCGTCCCGCATCGAGCCGGCCCATCAGCCTGCCACGTCGCCCTTTGGAACGGACCTGGCTCCGGCGGTACACGATTCGGCCTCGCATGCGTTCTCGTCCCCGGGGCCAAAGGGTTCAACGGATGGCATCAGCGGACATGCCCGGTCCGGCGTGGAGATCGACGACAACGGAACCGAGTCAGGTCAGTCTTCAGTCTTTGGATCTTCTGTCGGATCTCCCACAGCAGCTCCTCATGCGGCAGCAGGCGCCTCGAGCGGCGCCTCGCATCGCATGCCGGAGGAGGCTGCGACCGACGAGGGACAGAAGGATCCAGGGCCTGCCCTGGAGAGCGGGGGCGTGCATACGCCGCTTCCCGAGACCGCCGCAGGAACTGCAACGGTCCCGGGAGCCGGGCTCCCGTCGGATCCGCCGGCCCCGGCCGGCATTCCGATAGCCGTTCCCGACAGCGACGACATCCACATCGTCCAGACCGCCTTCGTGGACCAGGACGCGGACGTTCTGCTCAACGGCTGGATGGGTGAAAGCAAGATCCGTGTCTTCATGGACAACGATGCGGACATGGAGCAGGACGCCGATATTCGGCTCGATGTCGACGCCAACAATCGTGTTTTCCTGCGCCTCGACCAGTCGATGACGATCGACCAGAACACCGAGATCGATCTCGACATCTACGAGGTCAAGGGCGTTCTCTATGTCGACCTGTACCTCAAGAACGAGGTTGATATCGTCCAGGATACGGAACTCGACCTGATGATGGACGGCTGGCACGGCAAGAGCCAGTTCGTCGTCAACAATCATCTCGATATCCGGCAGGACGTCGATGTGGATGTCGATATCGACGATGAACTCGAGGAGAAGTTCGCGATCAAGGTCGCGATTGGCGTGAAACAGGCCATCGATGTGGACCAGGACGCCGACATCGATGTCAGCTATGCCGATGGTGCTATCGGTGTCGATGTCGACGCAGTACAGACGGCGACGATCGACCAGGATACTACGCTCAGGATCGACTTCTCTGTCGTATAGCGCGTCGTGCAGACCCAGACAGCCGTATCAGCGCTTGAGGTGAAGATAAGCGGGGTCAAAGTCGCCGGCCACTTGAAGGGCTTCCCAGTCGGGAATGTGAAGCGTGCCTCCGCGCAGGACGATCAGTCCCTCGCCTCTGAGATCCTGAAGCACCCGGTTGACATGGACCGTGGACAGTCCCAGGGCATCGCCGAGCTCATTCTGGGTGACCGGCAGGTCGTAACCGTTCTCACCGGCAAGCCCGACCGCCTTGAGGCGCATCTGCAGTTCGCACAAGAGATGGGCGATGCGCTGATAAGCCGAACGCCGCCCGATGCCGATCATCCATGCGCGAAACATGGCCGCGTCGATGAGTGTGTCCCGCCACATGACAGCATTGAGGCCAGGGTGCCGCTCCAGAACGGCGTGAAGGCTCTCGTGCGGGATCAACGCGATGCTGCTCGTCGCGAGAGCCCCGATGCTGTGGTCCATCACCTTCAGATGAAGGCTCTGCAGATCCGGAATGTCGCCCGGAATATAGAAGCCCATGATCTGCCGCTTGCCGTCCGAAAGGATCTTGTATCGGCAGATGAACCCGCTCAGGACCAGGCAGCATTCCGAAGGCCGGTCACCGTCACGGACGATGTCACTGTCCGCTTCGAAAACCTTGACGCTCATCGGCAGGTCCAAGATCGCCTGCTTGTCCTGATCGGACAGATCCGCAATGGCGTCCAGCTTCCAGAGAAGAGGATTGAGACTGGCCTGTTTGTGCATGGCAAGATTCATCATAGCACCTCCAGACCTTCTTTGCAGAACGATATTGCCCAGTTCGGGGCTCGGGAAACGCCCCTCACCGTGCGATATCGCTCCCCTCATTCCTTCATCATGGGGCTTTGCTGGACATGGGTCGAGGGTAATGCTCCTTGCCGCGCCAGCTCGACCAGGATCTCGTCCCGGTGGCCATGCCACGCCACCAGCGTTTCAAGAAATGTTTGCAGCAGCTTCTCTGCTTCGCTCACATCGTGGCCGTCACGACGCAAGGCTTCGATCAAGACGATCTGGTCGGTCACTCGCCTTTCCCCATCGGCAATATCGCGCTCGGCCCTGGCGAGAGCCTCCTGTTCGGCTGAACGACCCAGCATGGCCACGCTCGCGTTCATTGTGTTGGCTGCCCAGGTACCGACGCGCTTCCCAGGACTTAAGTTCCCGTCAACACTGGAAAAATCTGCATCCCACCCTGCCCATCGGGAACAGACGCTTCGACCGGATGTTCACTCCCTGAGAACAACCCGAGAGCCGTCTATGAGCAATCGCGACATCATCGTTATCGGCGGATCCTCGGGAGCGACGGCCCCCCTCAAGACGATCCTGGGCGCGCTTCCCCCGGATCTTCCCGCCGCCGTGTTCATCGTGCTGCACATCCCGGCCCGGAGCATCGGAATCCTGTCGACGGTCGCATCGGCGGCCGGGCCCCTGCCCGTGCATGCCGCCGCCGATGGCATGCCGATCACGTCCGGCCATGTCTACCTGGCCGTTCCGGATCATCACCTCATCCTGACCAAAGGGCGCATCAAGCTGGGCCGGGGGCCGCGGGAAAACCTGGCCCGCCCCGCCATCGACCCGCTGTTCCGCTCCGCGGCGGCCGCCTACGGGTCCCGGGTCATCGGGATCATCCTGAGCGGATTGCTCAACGACGGGGCCTCGGGTCTTGAGGCCGTGAAGCGCTGCGGCGGCGTCGCCATCGTGCAGGATCCGACCGAGGCCATCGCCGAGGAGATGCCGCGGAGCGCCCTGGAGGCGACGTCGGTGGATCTGTCGGTGCCGAGCATCCGGATCGGCGACGTGCTCTCCGATCTCGTCCGGGAGCCCGCCGGCCCAAGCCTGCCCGTTCCGCCGGACATCCGCCTGGAGGTCGACATCGCGGCCGGGGAACGGGTCGACAGCGAGGTCATCGGAAAGTTCGCCGATCCTGCGGCGCTCACCTGCCCCTCCTGCGGTGGGGTCCTGTCCAAGGTGCGCGGAGGAAAGCCGCTCCGGTTCCGCTGTCAGGTCGGCCACGGCTTCACGGCCGACCTGGTCGCGAAGGAGCAGGAGAACGCCGTGGACGAAGCCCTGCGGGTCGCTCTGCGCATCATTGAGGAGCGGGCCGAGCTGGTCGCCCGCATGGCCGAGGACGGACGCCGAAGCGGTCGCAAGGCGGTGGCAGAGATGTACGATGAGAGGGCTCTCGAATACCGTGGTTACGCCGACACCTTGCGCCAGGCCGTCCTCCAGTCGATGACCCCCCTCGCGCCGCGCGTCGACGAAGGCGGACAGGACAACCAGGAATAGGCTGCAGCGTCATGACAGAACTTTGAGAGGTGGTGCAATCCTCTATAGTATGGCAAACCCCTCCCCGAGCTGGGAATCGTCACCGTGGCCGCTAAGAACAACGCCAAGAACAACAAGACAATCTCCTCAGAATCCGTCCGAACTGGCGAAGCCGGGCGGCGGGGCGTCTTCTCGGTCGTTGCAGCAGGAGCGTCCGGGGCCGACAGCCATTCCCTTGAGCGCTTCCTGACCGGGCTGAAGGTGGGCGAGGAGATGTCGGTCGTTCTCGTCTTCCAGCAGCGGGAGGCGTTGAACGAAGAGCGATTCAGATCAGCGCTCTCGGAGCAGGGGCTGACCCTGACCTCGGCGGCTCACGGAGACCTCGTCGAACCTGGCCAGATCTATTGGTCGGCTCCCAACACGATCCTGACGGTCGAGGACGGTCGCTTCCATATCCGTGCCGCGCAGGAGCCACCGGGCGAGCGGGGCACCATCGACAGCTTCCTCATCTCGGTTGCCCAGGATCAGGAAGAAAAGGCCATCGGGGTCATCTTCTCCGGGACGGACGGGGACGGGACGCTCGGCGTCACGGCTCTCAAGGAAGCGGGCGGCCTCACGCTCGCGGAAGAAAGCCCTGAACTGGCCGGAGAAGGGATCGTCCCCAACCACAGCCCCGCGGCTCTCGTCGATTTCGTCCTGCCTCCGGAGGAACTGGCGGAGAGGGTGCAGCTTTATGTGAGCCATCTCGCGCGCTACAGCGAGGCAGCCCATCTCGAGGCGGAGGCCGCCGAGATCTCCGGCTCTCTGGCCAGCATCGCCACGATCCTGCGCAACCAGACCGGCCACGACTTCCACGGCTACAAGCCGAACACCTTCCTCCGCCGCGTCCAACGCCGCATGCAGGTCGTCCAGGCCGAGACGATCGACGCTTACGTGGAGTTTCTGCGCGACCATGCCGAGGAGGCTCAGAGCCTCTTCAACGATCTTCTCATCGGCGTCACGCAATTTTTCCGGGATCGCCGGGAATTCGAGCTTCTGGAATCGCAGGTGGTCCCCAAGCTCTTCGAGGGCAAGACCCGCAGCGATCAGATCCGGATCTGGGTGCTTGGCTGTTCCACGGGCGAGGAGGCCTACTCCATCGGCATTCTGCTGCGCGAATACATGGCGGGGCTGGACGCCGTGCCGCATGTGCAGATCTTTGCGAGCGATATCGACGGCCGCGCCCTCGCGTCCGCCCGGGTGGGCCGGTACACGGAAGCCATCACGAAGGACGTAAGCCCCGAACGGCTGGCCCGCTGGTTCGTCAAGGAGGGCAACACCTATTGCGTGGTGAAGGAATTGCGGGAGATGTGCATCTTCTCGCAGCACAGCGTCATCAAGGACGCTCCGTTCTCGCGCCTCGACATGATCTCCTGCCGCAACCTGCTGATCTACCTCAATGCGGATCTTCAGGACCGGGTCATCCCCCTCTTCCATTTCGCGCTCAGGCCGGGAGGCTACCTGTTCCTCGGCAACTCCGAGAACATCTCGCGCCATACGAGGCTCTTTGCACCGATCGATCGCGGCTATCGCATCTTCCAACGCCTGGAAACGAGTGCCCGGATCCTACCGGACTTCCCCTTCACGGCGGTCGACCGCAAGCCCGCCGAGGGCCCGTCGCTCCTGCGGCCGCGGCGGATCGAAGGCAGCTTCGCGCGTCAGGCCGAGATGATCGCGGAGCGCTACGCCCCGGCCTATGTGGTGACGGACGAGAACTTCGACGTCATGCATTTCTCAGGGCGAACCGGGCGCTACATCGAGCCGGCCGGCGGCACGGCGACGCTCAACCTGTTGAACCTCGTTCACAGCGACCTGCGCCTGGACCTCCGCGCAGCCTTGACCAAGGCGGCCGAAGACCACAAGACGATCCAGATCGACGGTCTCCGGATGGGCTCGAACGGCAAGAGCCTGATCGTCGACATCGTCGTCGAGCCCCTGCGCGATCAGCCCAACGCGGCACCGGGCTTCGTCGTCGTGTTCAAGGACAGCGCCGCTCCCGTCGCCGAGGAGGCCAGCACCACGGCTGGCAGTTCCTTCCTCCGTGACGAGCATGTGCAGCGTCTTGAGACCGAACTGCGCGTGACCCGCGAAAGGCTTCAGGCCACCATCGAGGAGCTCGAGAGCACCAACGAGGAACTGAAATCATCGAACGAGGAATACCAGTCCCTGAATGAGGAGCTCCAATCCGCCAATGAGGAGCTTGAGACCTCGAAAGAGGAGCTGCAATCCGTCAACGAGGAACTGACCACCGTCAACGGCGAGCTCGCACACAGGGTTCAGGAACTCGGTCGCTCGAACAGCGATCTGAAGAACCTGTTGGAGAGCACGCAGATCGCAACGATCTTTCTCGACAATGACATCCGGGTGATGAACTACACACCGGCCGTCACCGAGATCTTCCACCTCGTCGAGACGGATGTCGGGCGTCCGATCGCGCATATCAAGTCGCGTGTGGCCTATGACGAGCTTCAGGACGATGCCCGGCGCGTGATACGGACGCTCGGCAGCGTCGATCGCGAGATCGAGGATCCGACGACGGGCACCCGCTACATGATCCGCGTCCTGCCCTATCGCAGCGTCGATAACTATATCGGGGGCGCGGTGGTCACCTTCATGGACGTCACGCCGCTCACCCGGGCGCAGCAGGCCCTGCGCGAAAGCGAAGAGCGGTTCCGCGCCATGGCCGAGCAGGCCGAGGTGGGCATTGTCATGACGGATCGCGAGGGCCGTGTCATCTATGTCAACGATCGCTATTGCACGATCCTCGGCATGACGCGTGAGCAGATCGTCGGCCGCACGGTTCAGGAGCTGACGCATCCGGAGGAAGCGGGACGCAACGGAGGGCTGCTCGAGCGTGCGGTCTCCAGCGGGGAATCGTTCGTGCAGGAGGGCCGCCACCTTCGCCCGGATGGCTCGCTCGTCTGGGTGCGGAACAACGTCAGCGCTCGACGCGACGCCGCAGGACAGGTGGTCGGCGGCCTGACCGTGGCGATCGACCTCACCGAGCGGGTTCGGGCAGAAGAGGCGCTGCGGGCGAGCGAGAAGCATACCAAGCTCCTGCTCGCCGAACTGCAGCACCGCGTCCGCAACACCCTGGCCGTCGTGCGATCGATCACACGGCGAACGGCCGCGAACAGCGAGACGGTCGACGACTACGCCATGCATCTCGAAGGGCGCATCGAAGCCTTCGCCCGCACCCAGACCATGGCCACCCGGACGGCCGATGCCGGAATCAATCTGGAAGAGCTGGTCAGGGACGAGTTGCTCGCCCATGCGGTTCGGGACGACGAGAAGGCCCATGTGGACGGACCACCCGTCCGGCTCCAGACGGCCGTAGCGGAAAAGCTGGGAATGGCGATCCACGAGCTCGCCACCAATGCGGTCAAATACGGGGCTCTTTCGGAGACCGATGGCCATATCGACATCACCTGGCGCATCGAGGCGGTCGACGGCGACCGCAAGCTGCGGCTGGAATGGCGGGAAAGCGGTGTTCGCGTGGCAGCCTCGGCCCCGCGCCGGCGCGGCTTCGGCACCGAGCTGATCGAGCGCACCCTCCCCTACGAGGTCGATGCGACGACGGAACTTGAATTCACACCAGGCGGCGTGCGCTGTGTGATCGAGGTTCCGCTCAACCAGCGAACCGCGGTTCCGGATGCTCCATCCTCATCGCATCGGCTCTCCGAGGACGATCAGACCGATGCCCCGCACCATCCCTCTTGAAGATTGGGCTTGACCTGACAGGCTACCGTGTTCTCCATTTGGCCGCACGTCGCGCCGCCAGCCTAAGGGATCCGCATTGGACTGGGACAAGATCAGACTGTTCTACGAGGTCGTCAGCGCCGGGAATTTCACCCGCGCCGGCGAGAAGCTCGGTGTCAACCAGTCGTCGATCAGCCGGCAGATCAGCGCTCTCGAGCATGAACTGAAGGTCCCGCTCTTTCATCGGCACCCCCGTGGCCTCGTCCTGACGGAGCACGGCGACGTGCTTTTCCGGGCCGCTCAGGACATCCGCGTCCGCCTGGACGAAACACGCCAGCGTCTGACCGAGACGAGCGAGCGTCCGGCAGGGGAACTCAAGGTCACGGCGACCGTCGGCATCGGCGGCATCTGGCTCGCGCGGCGCATTGCGGAATTCCTCGATCTCTACCCGGAAGTGCACATCCAGCTCATTCTCACCAACGATGAACTGGATCTTGCGATGCGGGAGGCGGACATCGCGATTCGCCTGCGCCTGCCGGCTCAGCCCGATCTGATCCAGCGCCGCCTTTTCACCATCCAGTATCACGCCTACGCGGCCCACACTTATATCGAGCGTTTCGGGGAGCCCGAGAGCATCGACGACCTCGACCGGCACTCCATCGTCTGCCTCGGCGGCGATCAGCCACCCTTCATCCTCAACCTGCATCATCTGACGAGCCTGGGCCGAAACCCCAAGGATCCTCGTCCCAGCCGGTTCGTGGTCAATGACAGCCTGGCGCTCCGGCAGGCGATCGAGAACGGAGCGGGGATCGGCATGGCTCCCGACTACGCCATGAGCAACAACCCACGGGTCAAGCAGGTTCTTCGTGACGAGCAGATGCCGACCCTCGACAGCTATCTCGTCTATCCGGAAGAGATGCGTTCGGTGGCGCGCGTCCAGGTCTTCCGCGACTTTCTCGTCTCGAAGGCCCAGCGCTGGGACTTCTGACCCGAGCGGTTCGAGCGGAGGAAAGGCTCAACCTCATTTTCTCCACGATTCTTAGGCTACTTGAACCTTTCCAGATATTCTCGGGGCTCCATTCCCATGTCACGGTCTTTCGTTGCTGTTCTCAGCATTGCCCTTGGCCTTCCGTTTCTCATTCTCCTGGCCCTCGTCTCCTCGGCTTCAGGGGTCAGCGCGAGCGTGCTCACGAACGCGCTTGGCCTCGTGGTCATGTCGGTGGTCCTGATGCTGGTCGTCTTCGAGATCAAGCGGATCGCCGATCTGCCCCCGGATGCCCATTGAGTCCCGGTTCCGCCGGCCGCCAGGGGGAACCCGGCCCAAATGAAAAGAGGACCGGGCGTTCAACGCGCGATCCTCAGGTCTTCTACTTCGATAGGGGAATGAGTTAGGCCGCGGCGCGCGATCGATCCGGGTGCTCTTCCGCCACCGCGCGCTCAAGCGCCATCAAAAGAACTCCGATGTCTTCATGAAGAAGATTGATGGCGTTGCGAGCGTATTCGCGAAATTCGTCTTTGATGACTTCAGCTTCGCCATCCCAAAGGAAGTCTTCATGCTCGGCATCGTAAAACGCACGAGCGACCAGCTCGACCTGATAATCCATGTATGCCCCACTGCACCGTTCTGGTGATTTGTTTTCAGTCTGATCCTGCGGCGCCAATACGCTTTTACATCGTTGGCCGCGTGGTCCGCCGTCAGGACGAGATCAGGCTTACAGCCGGGCTCGACTGATCCGCAACTCGCCACATGGGCTACCCCCTTGGGAGTAGCGTGCGCGGCGACGACCTAAGTCCATGAGGCGATTCGCGGAATTCAGCCAGAAAGAAGTCAGGGGTCGGCGAATTATCTTTACTCCCGCCGAACCAGGGAGCGCGAATTTTCCTGTGCGAAGTCGAGATTTCCGGTCGCCCACATGGCCGCCTGAGTGCGGTTGGAGGCCTTGACCTTCCTCAGGATGGCTTTGATGTGGACCTTCACCGTGGCCTCGGCGACACCGAGTTCCCGCGCGATTATCTTGTTCGACGCCCCCTGAGTGAGGCAGCGGAGGATCTGGGCCTCCCGATCCGACAGCTTGTTCTGGAGCGCTGCGGGATCATTGGCGGGTGCGGGGGCGCTGCTGCTGTGGCTGAAACGGGCCCGACCCTGTCGGACCTGTTCGAGGAGCGTGAGCCCGATCGAGGCCGGGATGTAAGTCTCGCCGAGGATCACGATCTCAAGAGCCTTGACCAGGGCGTGCCGATCCATGCTCGTCGGGCAGAAGCCATCCAGACCGGCGCGGCAGAGTTCCATGACCGATTCAGGTTCCATCGCGTCCGCCAGAACGACCACCTTGGCGGATGGGTGGCGTGCCTTCAGTTCCTCCGCGGCGGAAGCATACTCGGCTATCGACCGGCTGTCGCAGATGATGAACAGCGCGGGCTCGTCGTCGGCGAAGGCTGGCAGGTTCGAGAGATCCTCAAATGACTCTCGCGAAAGGGTAAAGCGCGTCCCTGAAAGGATATGGCTGATGCCGGTGCGCAGGAGGAGATTCTGACAGATCAGGACAGTAGCGACATTTTGGAAAGGGTCCTGAGCAATGGGAAGAATCTGCTCCTTGTAGACAACATCGTGTCTCATACTTGCTATGCCCCCGAGTAACGTTCTGCGATGTACCATGTCGGATCGTTTCGCCGTTCACATGTGACGTGGGGCGAGTGAGCCTTGGTCGAAAGGTGTCGGATCCAGGTAGCCGATCCGTGATCGGATCAAGCGTGGCGACAACATTCGGTAGAGGCATTAGTTCCTTGAGGCGATCGTCCCCAAAGGGGTAACTCTCCGCATGTCGAAGCATGGCGGCGGAGGCGTGCTGCCTTCTGTCCATCGAACGAGGTTGCTGCATTCTCCCGGCGATCCGCTGTTCAGCCGGCCGTGAAGGCCGAAGAGTCGAAGTAACATTGCAGCGCCTTCGCGTCAGGACGGTTCAGCAATCGCGTTATCTGTTCCTGCGAGAGCGCCCTGGAGAACAGATGTCCTTGCATCTCGTTGCAGCCTGCCGTGTGCAGGAACTTCTTTTGGATCTCCGTTTCCACACCTTCGGCCGTGACGGTCAGGGACATCGCATGCCCGAGCGATACGATCGCCTTGATGACGGCTGCGGCCCTGGTTCCCTGTCCCAGGCTCTGGATGAAGGAGCGATCGATCTTGATCTTGTCCACCTCGAAGCGGTGAAGATAACCCAGGCTCGAGTAGCCCGTGCCGAAATCGTCGAGAGCGATGCGGAACCCGGCATCTCTCAGCGCGCGGAGCGTGTCGGTCGACCCACATTCCTCGTCCAGCAGAACGCTCTCGGTGACTTCAAGCTCGATCCGTCCTGGATCCGCTCCACATTCGCGGACGATCGAGATCACGTGATTGGCAAAGCCGCAGGATCGGAATTGAACCGGCGAAAGATTGACCGACACGAAGACATCGGGCCAGCGCCTCGAGGCGAGGCAGGCCTCACGCAGGATCCAATCCCCCAGTTGGACAATCAAGCCTGTTTGCTCCGCGACCGGGATGAACTGGCTCGGCTGGATGTATCCACGTGTCGGGTGCCGCCAGCGGGCAAGAGCCTCCACGCCGACAATCGTATCTCCGCTGAGGGCGATCTGCGGCTGATAAGCAACCTCAAGCCCTTCACCGGTTGCAAGTGCAACGCGAAGCTCCTCTTCGACGATCCGGCGCAGAGTGACGGTCTCATCCATCTCAGGCGTGAAGACCCGATAACAGTTTCGCCCTTCGGCCTTGGCGCGGTAGAGCGCGATATCCGCCTTTCGCAGAAGTTCACTGCGGTCCGTTCCAGCGTCGGGAGCGAGCACGAGACCGATGCTCGTCCCGACGAAGATCTGGTTGCCCATGATGTCATAGTGCTCATGAGCCAGCGCAAGGATCCGCTCGCACAGGGTTTCCGGTCCCTCCATTCCCGGCGCACAGACCTGCACGATGGCAAACTCGTCGCCTCCCAGGCGGGTAATGGTGTCGTTCCTTCCGACCAGTCTGGACAGGCGGATCGAAAACTCCCGGATGAGGCTGTCACCCGCAGGGTGTCCAAGGGTGTCGTTGACATGCTTGAAGCGATCAAGATCCAGCATCAGCACGGCGATCCTCTCGCCATCCTGCCGGCGTGCGATGGCATGGTTGAGCCGGTCCTCGAACAGCGCCCGGTTGGGCAGTCCGGTCAGCACGTCATGGAAGGCCAGATGATGAGCCTGAGCCTCACTGGCCTTCAGTTCGAGAACAGTTCTTTCCAGCGCCGACATCGATTGTCTCAGACGTCGCACGAGCGCGCCGAGCAGGAGGAGAATGATCGTCGCCGCAATGGCCATGGCGGGTTCGACAGCTTTGAGGAGCCGGTTCCCCGGAAGTTCCGGCTTCCAGACGAAGTAGCCGATGAGATCGCCCACGTCCGATCGGACCGGCACCGATATCTCACTCTGTCCCGGATTATCGACGACGGAGAAACGCAACCCTTCGATCAGGTTCTGCTCGGAGATCCGCTTGATGAAGTTCCCGTCGAGATACCGGATTCCCACCAGGAGGAACTCCTTGTCCTGAGGATAGGCCACGGCATCCGACTCGGGAACGATCTTCATGATGCTAACGGCCGCAGGCCGGCCGAGCAGTTCGAGAAGATGGGCGTCGTAAACGGCCTTTCCGGTGATCAGGTGCGGCGCCTCGGCGTTCTCCGCGACATGATCCCGGTGCGGAGAGTCCGAGGCCCCACGAATTCCCGCGACGAGGCTGCCGAGACTGTCCCGGACGCGCTCGAATTCGTGGTTCGAAATACGCGTTCCATCGATGACCGCATTGACCGGCTCGTTGCGGCCGTCGAGGATGTAGACCTCCTCCTGCCCGAACGTGCGGCTGAGCCAGACCCCGATATTGGCGTCGATCCATTTCAGATCCATCGGGCTCTTGGCGAGCTCGATGATGGCATCGTCCCAGATGGCAACCATCTCCTGCTCTCGCGCGAGCTGATGGACCACGGCGCGGATGCTGCGGTCCATCACACGAAGCTGGCGCTCGGCGGAGACGTCGTTGCTCTTGTTGACCGCCCAGAGGATCGAAGCGGCTCCGAGGGAAAGGGTCGCCGCGGCAACGAGCAGAACGGGCAGGATGACGCTGCGGATGAAAGGCAGGCCCGCACGATGAACGGAAAGAATCGAAAGAATACTCTTCAACACGTCGGCACCAGAGCGATCGCCGGCGCTTGCTCGACCAAAAGGTCGCGACGGGATCGCGTTGAAAGAATTTCTGAGGAACGGAAACCGTCGGATTCTCACCGACCTGGCAGGAGGGCATCATGCCTTTGAGCCGCGCGCTGTGCGGACAGCGACTCAACCTGCCACGGGTATCATGCCGGCAATCGTAGTCTTCTACGGCGACCCTACGATGTCATGAACGGGGGCAAGCCGCCAGAAGACTTGGATTGTATGGTTAAATTTCGCACCTGGCCCGGCGTGGTATGGCTCGCCCGGAGCTTCGGACCCCATCATGCCGGTGGCGGAAGGATCATCGGAAGGCCGTGGCTTCAAGGCTCGCCGGGCTCAGCTCACTCGGGCTGCGCGTGATCTTCCAGGGCTTGGATGAGCTCCATGCACTTCTCCGCCACGATGGCAGAGACCTTCGGGTCGCCGTGGTAGTGGCGCATGGCGACGGCATTCGCCTGCTCGAACAGATCGGTCAGGTTTCCGGAGATGAAGGGACGGGCGCTCGGAAAATCGAAGGCCTTGGCCTCGGATCGGGGCTTGGATCGTGATGGGCGCTTGGGCTCGAACAGCGTCAACACTTCACACCGATCGGCAATCTTCTTGAGATCCTTGAACGCGATGATCTCGGCCATTTCCTACTCCACGCAATACACGGGGCCCCGCCTTATCCTCTTCTGATGCAGAGGTCATGGGGCTTATCCGAAAAACGGGCGGTTCATGAAAACCGTTCCCAAGAATAATCGCAGGCGCCGGCAATGTGACCTTTCTCTTCCGGGTTACGATCTTTGAGCCCGCATCATGCCGGATGCGTCTGAACGGCGCCGCTCCGTTGCCGGCACCGCAGAAAGGGCCCGACGCCATAGCGGCCCTCGTGCCCGTCAGCGCTCCCACGAATGACGCGGCCCTGTCGGCTGCCTTGCCCCGTCGACGCTCCAAGCGCCCGGGCCGGTAAAGACGAACAGCAGGAACACGAAGCAGTACAGGATGGCCGCATCGCCGCCGTTCAGGGCCGGGTATGGGCTCTGGGGCGCATGAAACATCCAGTAGGCCACGGCCATTTCGCCAGCGAGGATGAAGGCGACGGGCCGGGTGAACCACCCGATCAGGATCAGAAAGCCTCCGACCAATTCCAGTACGGCTCCGATCCCGAAGACGGAGAGGAGCGGCGGCATCCCGCCCTCGGGAGGGGCCGGGAAGCCGAAGAGCTTCTGCGTTCCGTGCTCCATGAAGATCAGCGCCGTGACGATCCTCAGGATTGCGAGTGCGTAGGGCGACCAACGATCGAGAGTAGCGGACATGCGGATCAGAACCTTCTGCTTGTGATCGGCCCGTCGAGGCGAGCCAGGGTTTCGCCGTCCGGGTTATAACGCGGACGGGAGGGACGGCCACCGCCTCGCAGCGGCGCCCCTCGTCACAGAATGCAGCATCCGCAACATGATTACCGAGCCCTCACGCTAAAGTGAGGTCTCCCCGCCGATTCCTGAGACGATCTAACCTTGCCGAGGGGTGGATTCGTGTCAGCTTCTGTTCAAACGAATGGAGGTCGGGATGGGTGTCAGGCGTCTGGGTATGGTCGCGGCTCTCATGGCGGCATGGCTCTGGCTGCCGATCCCCGACGCGCGGGCGGAGACGGAGGTGGACGTTGCTCTGGTCTTGGCGGTGGATGTTTCGCGCTCCATGGACCCCGACGAGCAGGAGCTCCAGCGCCAAGGCTTCATCGAGGCCTTCCGCTCACCCCAGGTGCATGACGCCATCCGCAATGGCATGCTCGGCCGGATCATCGTCACCTATTTCGAATGGTCCGGCGTCGACTACCAGAACGTCATCGTCCCATGGACGATCATCGACAGCCCGGAGACGGCCCTGAAATTCGCCGACGGTCTGCACGACAATCCGATCGGACGACTGCGGCGGACATCGATCTCGGGCGCGATCGATTTCGGGGCGAAGCTGCTGGAGCAGACCGGGGTCGAGCCCGTCCGGCGCGTGATCGACATTTCGGGCGATGGTCCCAACAGCAGCGGGCGAGGCGTCGCTGCGGCCCGAGACGAGGCCGTCGCGAAAGGGATCACCATCAACGGGCTTCCCATCATGCTCAAACGCCCGAGCGGGTTCGGCGACATGGAGAACCTCGATCTCTACTACAAGGGCTGCGTCATCGGAGGCGAAGGCGCTTTCCTTGTCCCCGTTCGCGAGCGCCAGCAATTCGCCGACGCCATCCGCACCAAGATCATCCGCGAGATCGCGGCTCTTCCCGACCGTTCCCTGATCCGGACGATCCAGGCGGAGGTGCCGGCCAACTGCCTGGATGGCGAGCGCGGGATGTATCGCTGGGACCGGAACTGACGGATCTGCGTCCCAGCAGAGGCCCTACTCGAGCGTGATATTGGCGGTCCGGATGACCTTCTCCCACTTCGCGCCTTCATCCTGCATGTAGGCGGCCATTTCAGCCGGAGAGCTCTGGAGCACGTCGATGCCGGCGCCGATCAGCTTGTCGCGGATCTCCGCATTGGCCACGACACGGCGATAGGTGTCGTTGAGCTTGGAGACGATCTCGGCCGGGGTGTTGGCCGGCGCGACGAAGCCCTGCCAGGCCCAGGCCTCGAAGCCCGGGTGATCGGCCGCCACCGGCGGCACGCCGGGAAGCCCGGAAAACTCCTTAGGCGAGGCAACCGCGATGGCCTGGATCGGACCGGAGAGCTGTGAACGCGCCGTTGCGAAGTCGATGAACATCATGTCCACCTGCCCGGCGACCAAATCCTGCACGGCCGGGGCGGCGCCCCGGTAGGGCACGTGGGTGAGCTTGATCCCGGCCGCCTGCGAGAGCAGCTCGGTGGCGAGGTGGAACGGGCTGCCGAGGCCCGGCGTCGCATAGTTGATGCGGCCCGGATTCTTCTTCGCCTCGGCCACGAGCTCGCGGATCGATTTCACCGGCAGCTTGTTGGTGTTGACGAGGAGCACGAGGGCGAAGCGTCCGGTCAGCGAGATGGGGGTGAAATCCTTGGTGGGATCGAAGGACAGCTTCCGGTACAGGGTGCGGTTGGTCGCGAAGGTCGCCGTATCGCCCAGGAGCAGCGTGTAGCCGTCGGGCTCGGCTCGCGCGGCCGACTCGGCCCCGATATTGGTGCCGGCTCCGGGCTTGTTCTCGATGACGAATTGCTGGCCGAGCTGCTCGCCCATGGCCCCGAAGGCGAGACGGGCGAAAAAGTCCGTTCCGCCGCCGGCCGCGTAGGGGACGATGACCCGAACCGGCCGGGTGGGATAGGCCGATTGTGCGGAGGCGGACCAGGGTGCCAGAGCCGCGGCCGCCGGTGCGGCGGCCAGGGTCCTGAGGATGCTGCGGCGGGTCGGATTCATGGCGTTCTCCCGGACATGGGTCCTGTTATAGGGTTCGGGCCTCGGGCTGCAGATAGCGGACCCGATGTCCGTGACCAAGGTCGACTTAGGTTGAGGATTGGCTCGCCAGACCGGCGGTCCCGCTCAGTTTTTTGCCGTCCCGACTGAACATGGCGGCATTCCCTGCATTCTCCCCCTGAGCGACGAAAAACCCTCCATGACAGGAGATGACGCATGGGCGTGAAAAAGGAAGAAGACGACCTGGTCGATGCCGGCTCGGAATACTCGTTCCCGGCCAGCGATCCGCCCTCCTATATGGGCGGCTCGGCCGTCGCCGGCCCTCCGCCGCAGAAGGAGCCGGCGCGGGAGCCCGTCACCAAGGCGGTGTCCGATCCGGACGAGGTGAAGCCGGTCTGCGATGCCCCTGAGAGCACGGATCCTGCCCAGTCCGGCGCCGCGCCGAAGAAGCACTCCGGCGGCAACAATCCCTGACCTGCGCATGCGACAGGTCTCCGGCATGCTCCTGGTGACGGCGCATGCCGGAGATCATGGTGGATTCCACCAGCCGATTCTCACACTTTCATGCGGCCTTCATCTTGGCAGTGGCATCTGCACGAGGTGACCCTAAAATGGTCCTTGATCCCGCCCGGGATCGGCGAAGCATTCGACAAGAGGCCTGTCAGGGCCCGCCTCAAGGAAGTGATCTGCACCGATGGCGACCACCCGCATTCCGACGACCCCGTTTTCCGACCAACGCCCCGGCACGTCCGGTCTGCGCAAGAAGGTCACCGTCTTCCAGCAGCCCCGGTACGTGGAGAACTTCATCCAGGCGATCTTCGACACCGTCGAGAACAAGGATGGCTCGACCCTGGTGATCGGCGGGGACGGGCGCTTCTTCAATGAATCCGTGGTCGAGACCGCGATCCGGATGGCGGCGGCGAACGGCTTCGGGCGCGTTCTGGTCGGACAGAAAGGCCTCCTGTCCACGCCGGCCGCCTCCTGCGTGATCCGCAAGCACAAGGCCATCGGCGGCCTCGTGCTCTCGGCCAGCCACAATCCGGGCGGCCCCGACGGGGACTTCGGGATCAAGTTCAACATGGCCCACGGGGGGCCGGCGCCGGAATCCTTCACGGAGGCCGTGTTCAAGCGCGCCAGCGCGATCACGGAATACGCAATCGTCGAGGGGGCCGACATCGACCTCGGCCGCATCGGGTCGACCAGGGTCGGCGACATGGCCGTCGAGGTGATCGATCCCGTGGCCGACTATACGGAGCTGATGGAGCAGCTCATCGATTTCGAGAAGATCGCCGAGCTGTTCCGGTCGGGCTTCCGCATGCGTTTCGATGCCCTGAGCGCCATCACGGGCCCCTATGCGAAGGCCATTCTCGAGGACCGCCTCGGCGCGCCGGCGGGAACGGTCGTCAACGGCGAGCCGAAGCCGGATTTCGGCGGCCACCATCCCGATCCGAACCCCGTCCACGCCCATGACCTCATGGAGCTGATGTACGGGCCCGACGCGCCCGATTTCGGAGCCGCCTCCGACGGCGACGGCGACCGCAACATGATCGTGGCGCCGAAGCTGTTCGTGACGCCGAGCGACAGTCTCGCCATCCTGACAAACCATGCTCATCTCGCCCCCGGCTATGCGAAGGGCCTTGCCGGGGTGGCGCGCTCCATGCCGACGAGCCGGGCCGCCGACCGGGTGGCCGCGAAGCTCGGCATCAACTGCTTCGAGACGCCCACAGGCTGGAAGTTCTTCGCCAACCTCCTGGATGCGGGCCTCATCACACTCTGCGGCGAGGAGAGCGCCGGCACGGGCTCCAACCACATCCGCGAGAAGGATGGCTTGTGGGCCGTGCTGCTGTGGCTCAACATCCTGGCCGTCACCCGCAAGCCGGCCGATCAGATCGTGCGTGAGCATTGGGCCACGTTCGGGCGCGATTACTACACGCGCCACGATTACGAGGAGCTCGAGACCGCGCCGGCCAACGCATTGATGGATGCTCTCCGGGCGAAGCTCTCCACCCTGCCCGGGCAGCGCTTCGGCGGTCTCACGGTCCAGGCGGCCGACGATTTCGCCTACACGGATCCCGTCGACGGTTCCGTGACGCCGAAGCAGGGCATCCGCATCCTCTTCGCCGAGGATGCCCGCGCGGTGTTCCGCCTGTCGGGAACGGGCACGTCGGGCGCGACGCTGCGGGTCTATCTCGAGCGCTTTGAGCCGCATGCCGACCGGCACGACCTAACGACCGCCGAGGTTCTGGCGCCCGTCGTCCAGGCAGCCAACGAGATTGCCGAGATCGCGAGCCGCACCGGCCGCACCGAGCCCAGCGTCGTCACCTGACGCCGCCTAGTAGGTTTCCCAAAGCCCCGGCGTCGCCAGTTCGAGCAGGTGCCCGTCGGGATCGCGGAAATACACGCTGGTCCCACCACGGGACCAGGTGGTGCGGCTCTCGATCGGTATCCCCCGCTCCTGCAGCCGCGCCTCCCATGCGCCCAGTTCATCGACGGAAACGGCGAAGCCGATATGGAGTGGTCCCGCGCCATCATGGGCCGGGATCGTCCCGCCCGGGGTGGGCATCGGCTCGTTGGAGCCGCCGCGCAGGAACAGGAGCAGCACGCTCCTGCCGCCCACGTCGAAGGCGCACATGCGCCGGTTGCTGAACAGCAGCCTCAGGCCGAGGTCGTCCTCGTAGAAGGCCAAGGCCCGCGACAGGTCGTCCACATAAAGCGCAGTCTCGAGAATGGCATTCAGCTGGGGCATCTCTGGCCTCTTGAGGATCCTCGCCTGCCTGTATTTTGTCCTCCTGCGCCGTTTTTCACCGCCCGTTCGCCCTGAAAGTCCGTCATTTCACGGCGGCGAAAAATTGGGCAATGGTGCTGACCTTTTAGTCTTGAAACAGGGCGGCGGGGCGCTTAATTATTGCAATGCAACACGGCGATTGGCGTCGCAGCGTTGCTGCCCTTCTTGGGCGTTTCCTCCCTAAACTTCGGGCCGTTGGCAACAACGGCCTTTTTTCTTGGGCGCAGCAGGTGGATTCTGCACCGGCCGTGAAACCCGGAACATCGGGTGACCCCGACGGTTTTCCCTCAGCGGAGCCCCGGAGACACCGATGTCCACCCGTCCAGATACCCCACGCAACGCCGACATTCCTCCGACGCGCACGGTCAAGCCGATGGACGCGCCGCCCCTGACCGAGGGCTCGACCACGGCGCAGCTGAAGGGTGACATCAACAGCGGCCGCACAGGTGACAAGAACGCGGTGTTCGATCCGGGCCTCTCCCCGCTCGGCACCGACGACGAGGCTGGCGGCACGCCGCCCACGCCGGAGCAGGTCGATCAGGCCCGTCACCAGGAATCCTCCGTGCGCTGGAAAGACGGCGCCGAGAAGGACAGCTACGCCCATCAGGATTCCCGCAAGGCTCTTTATGCCTTCGTCGGCTTCATCGGCCTGGTGCTCGTCCTGTTCGTGGGCGCCTTCTCGATGTTCTGATCATCATCGAAGCGGCACGACGCTGTCCCGGATCACCAGGTCGGTCTCCAGACGGATCCGCTTGGGCGAAGGCCGCCCCTGCAGCAGATCGATCAGGGCCGAGGCCGCGGCCTGTCCCAGTTCCCGGCGCGGCTGATGGATCGTGGTCAGGGACGGCTCGGCCACGGCGGCAAACTCGATGTCGTCGAAGCCGGCCACCGAGATGTCGTCGGGGACTTTCAGCCCAGCCGAGAAGACGGTGCGCATCAAACCGATGGCCATTTCATCGCTGGTGCAGAACACGGCTGTCGGCCGGGTGGTCCGCCCCACCAGGGACTGCCCTGCCCTGACGCCCGCCTCGATGGTGTAGTCCCCTGGGATGACGAGGGCGGGATCGAACGGCAGGCCGGCACTTTCCAACCCGCCCATATATCCCTGAAAGCGTTCACGCTCGAGGATGTTGCCGGCCGGACCGCTCACATAGGCGATGCGCTTGTGGCCCAACGCGGCCAGATGCTGCGTCATGCGGGAGGCTGCCGCGCGATTGTCGATCTCGATCTGAGGAATATCGGCGTTCGGGATTGCTTCGCAGAGGGCAACGAGCGGGATCGACAGGCGAGCCGGACTTCCCTCCCCGTCGCGGCTCTGCCCGAACAGGTGGCCGTTGAGGAGAATGGCGCCATCGACCCGTCCCGCCGCCGTAAAGGCCGCGAAATGCGCCTCCTTCTCGGGCGAGCCGTCGAGATCGCTGATGATCATACCGTATCCGGCTTCGAAGAGCGTTTCCTCGATGCCCCGCAGGATCTTTGAGAAGAAGGTGTTTGCAAGGTCCGGCAAAACGACCAGCACCATGTAGGTTTTCTGTGACCGAAGGGTGCGCGCGGCAGGGTTGGGCACGTATCCGGTCTTGGCGATGGCCTCCAGAACCCGCGCCCGAGCCTCGGGAGAAACCCGTTCCGGCGTGGCGAGAGCCCGGCTGACCGTGGCTGTCGAGACATCGGCGAGTTTGGCGACGTCCTGAATTCGCGCAGCGCGGGCCGAAAACCCTGACTGCTCCGGTTCGTCCTTCTGCCCGACGTCGTCCATCGACCTCCCCCTACCATGGTTCTGTTTGACAGAAGCTGAGGTTTCGGTAAAGTTTTATGTAAACGATTACATAGGGGCGTTGCCGACCCCCATGTCAGCTCTACATCGCCCAATGTCCCGGCAGAGGACAGGCCGACATACCAGGAGGAAACGAATGCCAGCTCACGCGCCGTCCAGTTGATCCTCGCCCGCACAAGCCCCTGACGCCCGTCTTCCGAGGGGAGGCGAGCGATGCCGCTCATCCGGAGCCGTTCATGGAATCCGTTCTTCGCGCAGAGAACATCTCGAAATCCTTCGGACCGATCGAGGTCCTGAGCGGCATTTCACTGGATCTGAAGCCCGGCGAGGTCCATGCCGTCATCGGCGAGAACGGAGCCGGCAAATCGACTCTGATGCGGATCCTGTCAGGCCACATCGCGCCCACGAAAGGCAGCCTGCATCTGAACGGCCAGCCGATCACCTTCTCTGGGCCCGTGGATGCGGAGAGCCACGGCATCGTTCTCGTGCACCAGGAAATCCTTCTTGCGCCCGACCTGACGGTTGCGCAGAACCTCTTCCTCGGCCGCGAGATCCGGCGCTTCGGCTTCGTCGACGACAAGGCGATGCGCGATCGGACACGGGCGATCCTGCGTGAACTTGGCACCGGCATTGATCCCGACCGTGAGGTCAGTCGCCTGTCCATCGCCGACCGGCAGCTGGTGCAGATCGCCCGAGCGCTGCTGGTGCCGCACAAGGTGGTGGCCTTCGACGAGCCGACCGCGGTTCTCACGCCGGTCGAGGCCGAGAGTCTGTTCGAGATCATCCGGAAGCTGCGCTCCCAGGGCGTCTCCGTCCTCTACATCTCGCACCGCCTGAATGAGGTGAAGGCGGTTGCCGACCGTGTCACCGTGCTGCGCGACGGGCGCCACATCGCGACCCGCGACATCGAAGGCCTGGAGCCGCTCGAGATGGCTCGTCTCATGGTCGGCCGCGACATGTCCAAGCTCTATCCGGACAAGCCGGCGACCGCCTCCGACCAGCCCCTTCTTGGCGTTCGCGACATGGTGGTGCCCGGCTATGTGGAGAACGCGTCCTTCACCCTGCATCGCGGCGAGATCCTCGGCTTCGGCGGCCTGATCGGCGCCGGCCGTACCGAACTGTTCGAAGCGCTCGTGGGGCTTCGTCCGGGCCATGGCACGATCACCCTCGACGGCAAGCAGGTTCATTTCCGCGATGCGCGCGAAGCGATGGCAGCGGGCATCGTCTACCTGTCCGAGGACCGGAAGGGCAAAGGCCTGCTGCTCCAGCAGAACCTCCGGGTCAACCTGACCCTGGCAGCCCTCGAAAAGTTCAGCCATGGGTCCTTCATTGATGGCGGCGGCGAGGAGAAGGCGCTCGACAGGGCGATCAAGGACTTCGACATCCGCACCCGGCGGCGCGATCTTCTCGCCGGGCAGCTGTCTGGCGGCAATCAGCAGAAGCTGCTGCTCGCCAAGATGATGCTGGTCGAGCCCCGCATCGTCATCATCGACGAGCCGACCCGTGGCGTCGATATCGGCACCAAGGAGCAGATCTACCGCTTCATCGCTTCCCTCGCCGCCGAAGGCCGCGCGGTCGTCGTCATCTCGTCCGAAATGCAGGAACTGATCGGCCTGTGCCATCGCGTCGTGGTGATGCGCAACGGGCGCGTCGCAGGCGAGGTTGCCCAGGGCGATCTGTCGGAAGATTCCATCGTTTATCTCGCCACAGGCGTCCATGAGGAAAGGGCGGCGGAAATCGCCGCAGGCCACGCATGACCGAAACCGTGCTTCGCTCGAGCGCTGAAAAGCGCCGGTTCAACATCGACATGCGGGCTCTCTCCCCCTTCATCGCGCTCGTGGTGCTCATCATCGCGGGCGCGCTGATCAACCCGGATTTCCTGACCGCGTCGAACCTGCTCAACGTGGTGACGCGCTCGGCCTTCATCGCCATCATCGCCGTGGGTGCGACCTTCGTGATCGCCGGCGGCGGGCTTGACCTCTCCGTCGGGTCCATGGCGGCGCTGACGGCCGGTGTCATGATCCTGACCCTGAACAATCTGGGTGGCGGGGACGTGGGCACCCTGGCGCTCGGCATGCTCGCGGCGATTGCCTTGAGCGCAGCCTGTGGCCTGGCGAACGGCCTCATCGTCACCTTCGGGCGCATCGAGCCCTTCATCGTGACGCTCGGCACCATGGGCATCTATCGTTCGCTCGTGATCTGGCTTGCGGCCGGCGGCACGATCACCATGCGCAATTTCGAGCTGCGCGAGCTCTACCGGCCGATCTATTTCGACAGCATTCTCGGCATTCCGATCCCGATCATCGCGTTCCTCGTGGTGGCCGCCATCGGTGCGCTGATCCTTTATCGCACCTCCTTCGGCCGCCACGTGGTGGCGCTCGGGTCCAACGAGGACGTGGCACGCTACTCGGGCGTGCCGATCTGGCGGGTGCGCACGCTGACCTACATCATCCAGGGCATCTGCGTCGGCATCGCGGTTCTGGTCTACGTGCCGCGCCTCGGCTCGGCCACGCCGACCACGGGCCTCCTGTGGGAATTACAGGCCATCACGGCCGTGGTCATCGGCGGCACCGCCCTGAAGGGCGGCATCGGCCGCATCTGGGGCACGGTGGTGGGAGCCGTGATCCTCGAGCTCGTCGCCAACATCATGGTGCTGTCGAATTTCGTCTCCGAGTTCCTCGTGGGCGCGGTTCAGGGTGCCATCATCATTATCGCCATGCTCGTGCAGAGGTCAGTCCACCGAGGGCGATGAAACCGGTGCCAAGCCCACCGGACGAGGGAGAAAAGGCTTAATCAACCCTTCAGGGAGGAATGAGATGAAAGCAACGGTACTGAAGATCGCGGTCGCGGCGGGCCTCATGGCCGGCGTCGCCACCGGGGCGATGGCCCAGCAGAAGAACGTGACGATCGGCGTCTCGATCCCGGCCGCCACCCATGGCTGGACCGGCGGCGTCGTCTACCACGCGCAGGAGACGGCCAAGCAGCTCGAGAAGGGCTATCCGGGCCTCAAGGTGATCGTGAAGACCTCGCCGGACGGCGCCGCGCAGGCGAACGCCCTCGACGACCTGACCTCGCAGAAGGTCGATGCCCTGGTGGTCCTGCCCTTCAACTCGGACGAGCTGACGAACCCCGTCCGCGAGATCAAGAAGCGCGGTACCCTCATCACCGTGGTCGACCGCGGCCTCAAGGACCCGTCGATCCAGGACATCTACGTGGCCGGCAACAACCCGGAATTCGGCCGCGTCGCCGGCAAGTACTTCGTGGACAACCTGAAGCAGGGCAACGTCGTGGTGTTCCGCGGCATCCCGACCGTGATCGACGAGGAGCGCGTGACGAACTTCGAGAAGGCTCTCGAAGGCTCGGGCGTGAAGGTGATCGACAAGCAATATGCCAACTGGAACCGGGACGATGCCTTCAAGGTGATGCAGGACTTCCTGTCTAAGCACCCGAAGATCGACGCGGTCTGGGCGTCTGACGACGACATGGCTCTCGGCATCATGGAGGCGATCCGGCAGGCCAAGCGCGAGGACATCAAGTTCGTCCTCGGAGGCGCCGGCATGAAGGACATGATCAAGAAGGTGATGGACGGCGACAAGATGATCCCGGCCGACGTGTCCTATCCGCCGTCCATGATCTCTACCGCCATGGGCGTCACCGCGGCGCATTTCTACACCAACGCTCCCATGCGCGGCACCTACGTGCTCAACGCCCAGCTGATCACGAAGGACAACGCCAAGGAGCACTACTTCCCGAACTCGCCGTTCTAACAAAGCGACGTGGCTCTCGCCTCTCCTGCCCGGGAGAGGCGAGGCAACGGCAAGCCGCTCGACCGCCGCGCGGCTTTCCCTTGCCGATCCTTGCCGGTTTTCCGCCTTCACTCACGCCATATCGGGAGTTCACCCATGAAGACCATGAAGGGCCCCGGCCTCTTCCTTGCGCAGTTCGCAGGCGACGAGGCTCCATTCAACTCGCTCGACGCGATCTGCGGCTGGGCCGCGTCCCTCGGCTACAAGGGCGTTCAGATCCCCACCTTCGACCCGCGCCTGATCGACCTCCAGAAAGCGGCGGAATCGGACGCCTATTGCGACGAGATCGCCGGCATCGTGCGCTCCCACGGCATGGAGATCACCGAGCTCTCCACGCACCTGCAGGGTCAGCTCGTCGCGGTTCATCCGGCCTACGACGAGGCCTTCGACGGATTCGCGGCGCCCGAGGTGCGCGGCAATCCCAAGGCCCGGCAGGAATGGGCGGTCAACCAGATGCTGATGGCGGCGAAAGCCTCCAAGCGCCTGGGCCTCAACGCCAGCGTCACCTTCCCGGGCGCGCTCGCCTGGCCGTTCATGTATCCCTGGCCGCAGCGGCCCGCTGGTCTCGTCGAGACCGCGTTCGAGGAGCTGGGACGCCGCTGGAAGCCGATCCTCGATGCCTACGAGGACGCCGGCTGCGACGTCTGCTACGAGATCCACCCGGGCGAGGACATTCACGACGGCGCCACCTTCGAACGCTTCGTCGATGCGGTCGGCGGACACCGGCGCGCCTGCATCAACTACGATCCGAGCCATTTCCTGCTGCAGCAGCTCGACTATGTGGCCTTCATCGACCTCTATCACGAGCGCATCAAGGCGTTCCACGCCAAGGACGCGGAGTTCAACCCGTCGGGCCGCGTCGGCGTCTATGGCGGCTACGAGAGCTGGATCAACCGGGCCGGCCGGTTCCGCTCGCTGGGCGACGGACAGGTGGATTTCGGCGCCATCTTCTCCAAGCTCGCGGAGTACGACTACGATTCCTGGGCCGTGCTGGAATGGGAATGCGCCCTGAAGCACCCGGAGGACGGTGCGCGCGAAGGCGCGGAGTTCATCAAGGCGCACATCATCCGCGTGACGGAAAAGGCCTTCGACGACTTCGCCGCCGGCGGAACGGACGAGGCGGCCAATCGCCGGATGCTCGGTATCGACGCCGCGTAAGGGATAAGGGGGCAGAAACATGACGATTGCTGGATCTCCGGAGCAGAAGCTCAACCGCCGCCTGCGCCTGGGCATGGTCGGCGGCGGGCGCGGCGCGTTCATCGGCGCCGTGCATCGAATCGCGGCCCGCCTCGACGATCGCTGGGAGCTGGTGGCAGGGGCGCTGTCGTCCGATCCCGAGCGGGCCAAGGCCTCGGGCGAGGACCTGCTCCTGAAGCCCGACCGGGTCTACGGCGACTTCAACGAGATGGCCCGTCGCGAGCGGCGGCTGAAGGACGGCATCGACGCGGTGGCAATCGTCACGCCCAACCACGCCCACGCGGCGGCCGCGCGCGCCTTCCTGAAGGCGGGCATCCACGTGATCTGCGACAAGCCGCTCACCACCACGCGGCGCGAGGCCGATCAACTGGCGAAGCTCGCGAAGGAGTCAGGTCTGATCTTCGCGGTCACGCACAACTACACGGGCTATCCGCTCGTGCGCCAGGCCCGCGCCATGGTGCAGGCGGGCGAGCTCGGAGCCGTCCGGGTGGTGCAGGTGGAATATGCGCAGGACTGGCTCGCCACCCGGATGGAAGAGACCGGCAGCAAGCAGGCGGAGTGGCGCACGGATCCGGCCCGCTCGGGCCCGGCCGGCGCGGTCGGCGACATCGGCACCCATGCCTTCAACCTCGCCGAGTTCATCGCCGGCGACGAGGTCGCGTCTCTGTCGGCGGAGCTGCACACCTTCGTGGAAGGTCGCAGGCTCGACGACAACGCCCACATGATGCTGCGCTTCGCGTCCGGCGCCAGGGGCATGCTCTGGTGCAGCCAGGTGGCGGCCGGCCTCGAGAACGGCCTGCGCATCCGCATCTACGGCGAGAAGGCCGGGCTCGAATGGCATCAGGAGAACCCGAACTATCTCACCTTCTCGCCCCTGGGCGAGCCGCCGCGCACCATTCGCCGCAACGGCTATGGGGCCGACGAGGTCTCCCGTGCGGCCTCGCGCATTCCCGGTGGGCACCCGGAAGGGTATCTCGAGGGCTTCGCCCAGCTCTACACGGATGTGGCCGAGCAGATCGCGGCGCGGCTCGAGAGCCGCGAGCCCAGCCCCTTCTCGCTTCAGGTACCCACGGTCGAGCACGGCGTGCGCGGGGTCCGCTTCATCGAGGCGGCGGTGCGCTCCTCGCAGCGCAAGGCGGCCTGGGTCGATCTCTGATCTGGTCCGCACGGGGCCGGGGCGTCCGGTCCCGTGCGGCTCCCTTGAAATCGTCCCCGCAATCATGACCTATAGGGTGATCACGCCCAGACGCGGACGAGACGATTTTCAAGATGGCTTCCACGCATCAACATCATGGCCTCGAGGACCTGAACGACACCCAGAAGCGGGTGCACCGGATCCTGTGCTCCGCGCAGAACCCGCTCTCGGCCTATGAGGTGCTCGACAAGATGCGGGCCAAGGGCGCCGTGACGCCCCCGACCGTCTACCGGTCTTTGGACAAGCTGATCGAGAAGGGGCTGGCCCATCGGCTGGAGAGCCTCAACGCTTATGTGGCCTGCAAGCATCCGCACCAGGAGCACGACATGGCGGCCTTCGCCATCTGCGAGGGCTGTGGCCTGGTCAGGGAATTCACCGACCCGCACATCAGCGAGCGCCTCTCCCATTGGGGTGACGATCACGCCTTCTGCACCAAGAAGGTCACGGTCGAAATTCGCGGCCTGTGCGAGACCTGCGCGAAGTGATCCTACCCTCGGGAACATAGGCCCTGTTTATACGTTATTATATATCCTTTGAAAGATCTCCACCCCCTGTCTGTGTACAAACGCCAGATTCCTTTGCGGAATATGCACAGCTGCAAGTGCCGCCGGTAACGATAGCACATTGTCAGATTCGCATTTTACCTATATGAATATATAGGTTCCGTAATAACAGGAGTGTGGCTCATGAGCACCAAGGCCCTCAGGAAAGAAGAAGAGGAAAACCTCCTTCGTCGTGCAGACGATCTGTGCCGCCAGAACAATCTCAGGCTCACGCCGATCCGCGAGCGCGTCTATCGCGAGCTGGTCCAGAGCGGCGGTCCGGTCGGCGCCTACGACCTGGTCGATCGTCTCAGCAGCGAGAAGAAGCGCCTCGCCCCGGTCACGATCTATCGCGCCCTCGACTTCCTGCGCGATGCCGGCCTCGTCCACCGTCTGGCCACCCAGAACTCCTACGTCATCTCCCACGGCCAGCCGGACGTGAACGCCATGAAGATCATGTTCGTCGATTCCAAGACGGGCGAGACCATCGAGGTTCATTCGACCGAGGTTGCGGAGGCCGTGAGGAAGGCCGCCGAGCAGGCCGGCTTCAAGTCCGTTTCACCGTTCATGGAAGTCGAGGGCGAGATTGCCCACTGAGCTCGGACGACGAAAGGCAGAACCGCCCCTGCCTTCCGCCGCCTGAAACGCAAAAGGCCGGGCGTTGCCCGGCCTTTTCTTCGTTCTGGAGCTTGAGATGAATCCCGAACGCGGCTCCCGCGTTCGGGATCGTCCCCTTATTCCGCCGCCAGAGCCTGGCGATGGGGATGCGCCTCCTCGGCCCGAGCGACCCGCACCGTCTCCTTCGAGATGAAGGTGTAGAACATCGGGACCACGAAGAGAGTGAAGATCGTGCCGATCGACATGCCCGACGCGATTACGAGACCCATGGAGAAGCGGGCCGCCGCGCCTGCGCCGCTGGCATAGAGGAGCGGGGCGACGCCGAGCACCATGGCGGCCGTGGTCATGAGGATCGGGCGAAGACGCACGCGCGCCGCCTCCTCGATGGCCTCACGCTTGCTGACGCCGTGCTTCTCCTTCTGCTCGTTAGCGAACTCCACCATCAGGATGCCGTGCTTGGTGATCAGTCCCACCAGGGTGATCAGCCCGACCTGCGTGTAGATGTTCAGTGTCGCCAAACCCAGGTTCAGGAAGATCATGGCGCCGAACATGGAGAGCGGCACCGACATCATGATGATGAACGGATCGCGGAAGCTCTCGAACTGCGCTGCCAGCACCAGATAGATCACGATGACCGCAAGGCCGAAGGCCATGAAGATCGAGCTGCCCTCCTGGATCTCCAGGCGCGACTGGCCGGCATAATCCTCGTAGAAGCCCTGAGGCATGACCTCCTTGCCGATGGAGCGCAGCGTCGCCAGCCCTTCCGACGTGGTCACGCCAGGCAGAGGCAGCGCCGAGACGGTCGCCGAGTTGAGCTGGTTGAACTGCTCGATGGCGGCTGGCGCGGCGTCTGTCTTAATGCTGACCAGGGCGGAGAGCGGCACCATGGATCCATCGGAGGCCCGGACGTAGTACTCGGCCAGGCGTTCCGGGTTCAGGCGGTCCTCCTGCCGGACCTGGCTGACGACGTCGTAGCTCCGGCTGTCGCGGTCGAACTTGGAGATCGGCGCGCCGCCCACGAGGGCCCCGAGCGTGTTGCCGATCTCGGAAACCGGCACGCCGAGCGCGGCGGCGCGATCACGATCCACGGTGATGCGGGCACGCGGGGTCTCATAGGAGAGCGAGTTCTGGACGACGATGAACTTGCCTGACTTCATCGCACGCTGGCGGATCTGCTCGGCCACCTCGAAGGCCTGCGACGAGTCGCCGATGGTGCGCAGCACATACTGGATCGGCAGGCCGTCGCCGCCGCCCGGCAGGGACGGAGGCGCGAAGGCGAAGGCCTGCACGCCCGCGTTCTCGTTCAGGAGGTTCTGGATGTCCTGCTTGGTCACCGCACCCTTCTTCTCGCGCTCGCTCCACTCCTTCAGCTTGAAGCCGAAGAAGCCGCCGCCGGCACCGTCGATGCCGACGATGAGGAAGCTGTCATCGATCTCGGGGATCTTCTCGCCTGCGTTCGTGAACTGCTTCGAGAAGGCCTGAGTGTAATCGGCCGTCGCGTATTTCGGCACGTTGACGATGCCGAGATAGGCGCCTTGATCCTCTTCCGGCGCAAGCTCGGAGGAGGTCTTGGTGAACAGGAACACCGTGGTGCCGAGAAGGACGGCCACGATGACCAGCGTCACGCCGCGATAATCCAGAGACCCCCTCAGGCGCCTTCCATACCAGTTCTCGAGCCGCGTGAAGGTGCGGTCCACGAAGGCGGCGAACCGGCCCTGCCCGCCGTGCGGCTTCAGGAGCTTCGAGGACATCATCGGCGAGAGCGTCACCGCGACGATGCCCGAGATGACCACCGATCCCGCCAGCGTGAAGGCGAACTCCCGGAACAGCGAGCCCGTCAAGCCTTGCGTGAAGCCGATCGGCGCATACACGGCCGCCAGGGTGATCGTCATTGACACGATCGGAATGAAGATCTCCTTCATTCCCACGATGGCGGCCTCGACGGGTTTTAAGCCCTCCTCGATGTGCCGGTGGATGTTCTCCAGCACCACGATGGCGTCGTCGACCACGAGACCGATGGCCAGCACCATGGCCAGCAGGGTCAGGAGGTTGATCGAATAGCCCAACGCATAGAGGAAGAAGCACACCCCGATGAGCGAGAGCGGGATCGTCACGATCGGGATCAGCACTGACCGGAAGGATCCCAGGAAGAGCAGGATCACCACCACGACGATGAGCGCCGCTTCGCCGATGGTCTTGAACACCTCCTCGATCGAAGCCGAGATGAAGTTCGACGCATCGTAGACGATCTCGACGGTCATGCCCTTCGGCAGGGTCGGGCGGATCGAGTCGATGGCCGTCGTGACGGCGGCCGCGACGGTCAGCGGATTGGCCGACGGGGTCGGGGTGATGCCGATGAAGGTGCCCTGGCTGCCGTTGAAGCTGACGATCGTGTCGGTGCTCTCGGGCCCGAGTTCCACGTCCGCCACGTCGCGCAGGCGCACGACCTGATCCCCCTGGGAGCGGATCGGCAGCATGCTGAAGGTCTCGGGCGTCTGCAGGGTGGTCTGCATGTCGAGACGGTAGGCCACGTACTCGCTCTGGGTCTTGCCGGGCGCCGCGAGGAAGTTGTTGGCGTTGATCGCCTGAACGACGTCGCCGGCCGTCACGCCGCGGGCGGCCAGACGGACGGGATCGAGCCAGACTCGCATGGAGAAGTCGCGCCCGCCGAGGATCTCGGCGTTGCCGACGCCCTCAAGCGTCGCGAAGCGCGGCTGCACCACCCGGGTCAGGAACTCGGAGACCTGCTCCGGATTCATCTCCGTGCTGCCGAAGGTGATGTACATGAGGGCGAAGCTCTGGCCCGTGCCCTTCATGATCACCGGATCCTCGGCCTCCGAGGGAAGCTGGGCGCGGACCTGCTGCACCTTTGCGGTGACCTCGGTGAGCGCCGCGTTCGGATCCGTGTTCAGACGCATGCGCACGGACACGGTGCTGATGCCGAGACGGCTCTGCGTCGTCACGTAGTCCACGCCTTCCGCGCTCGACACGGACTTGGCAATAGGCGTGCTGATGAAGCCCTGGATCAGGTCGGCGCTAGCGCCTGTATAGGTCGTCGTGATCGTGATCGTGGTTTCCTCGACCTCAGGATACTGACGCACCTGCAGGCTCATCAGACCCTGCGCGCCGAGCAGCAGGATCAGGAGGCTCACCACCATCGACAGGACGGGGCGGCGGATGAAAAGTTCAGTGAAACTCATGGCTGATGCCTATTGCCCGCTCGCGAGCTTGGATGTGTCGAGCTTCGTGACGTCAATGGAGTTGTCGATCTTGACGGTCGCGCCGGACTGCAGCTTGTTCTGCCCCGAGGCGACCACCTGCTGGCCCGGATTCACGCCGGAGACGATCTCGAGAGCGCCGCCGCGGCGACGGCCGGTCTTCACGAAGACCTGCTTGGCGGTGAGGACCGGCTTGCCGTCCTTCTGCTCCTCGTCGATCGTGTAGACGTAGTCGCCGTAGAGGCTGGCGATGACGGCAGTCTGCGGCACGGTCATGACATTCGGCTGCTCGGGCAGGATCACCTCGACGTGGAGGAACTGACCCGGCAGGATGGCGCCGTCCTTGTTGTTCTCGACGAGCGCCTGGACCGAGACGAGCCGGGTCTTGGGATCAACGCGGGGATCCTTGCCGATAACGCGGCCCTTGAACGGAAGATTACCCTCGGTCGTTCCGAGATGGATCTCCTGGCCGAGCTTGACCTCGCTGGCGCGCTGCTCCGGAACCGTGAAATCGACCTTCATCGACGACAGATCCTGGAAGCTCGCGATGACGGTCCCGGGCTGCAGGTACTGGCCGACATCGATCCGCGGAATGCCGATCACGCCCGAGAAGGGCGCCTTCAGGGCCTTCTGCTCGATCGTCGCCTGCAGGCGTGCGAGGCGGGAGCGGGCCGCCGCGAGCAGGGCGCTGGCCTGATCGAGATTGGCCTCCGTGCCGTAGCCGCGGGCCGACAGGGCCTTGGCGCGCTCGAAGCTGCTCTCGGCCGTCTTGACGTTGGCTTGAACGTCCTGAATGTCGGAGCGTTCGACCGTATCGTCGAGCTGGACGAGAACCTCGCCCTGGCGGACCTCCTGGTTCGCCTTGAACTTGATCTGGCTGACGATGCCGGCTGTCTCGAAGGCGAGCTCGACGCCGTTCGCCGCCTTGGCCGTGCCGATGGCGCCGATGCTGGGGGTCCAGGTCTTCGCCTCGACCTTGGCGGCCGAGATCGTCTGCGGCGGCGGCTGCATGGTGGCGAAGAACTGGGTGATCATCTTGTCGCGGAAGAAGTTGAACCAGACCAGTCCGGCGCAAAGTCCGATTGCAAGAATGAAGACAAGAGCAACTACAATGCGCCGTTTCATAGGCTTTTTCCGAGAGTTAGGGCTCAATCCTCAAGCCCTGTACGACTATGGTGGGTGCGGCAATAGCGTAACTTTACCTTGACGCCAAGGCCGTGAGAGTGAATTTCTATACCGTCTGGACGGTTTAGTTGCAAGTGCGGCGACGCACGAGACAAGAGATGTAGATGCTGTTTTCCTGTACCAGAGGCCGCAAGAGTTCCCGGGAAAAAATTCTGGACGCGGCTGCAGAACTCGTCGGCGAGATCGGCGCCGGACGGCTGACGCTCGACGCCGTGGCCGAGCGCGCCGGGCTCAGCAAGGGCGGGCTCCTGTATAATTTTCCAACCAAGGATGCGCTTCTCCAGGCCATGATCCAGCGCATGATCGACCAGGTCGCGTTCGAAAAGGACGCTTTGCGCAAGCAGGCCGGTCCGGGACCCAACCGCGAGGCACGGGTCGTGACGAAGACCCTGCTGAACTTCTGCTGCGGCGGAAAGATGCAGGACATGGCCACCGGCATGATGGCGGCGACCGCCGAGAATCCGAGCCTTCTCGACCCCGTCCGTCAGGTGATCAGCACCACCCTGGAGCAGCTGAAGGCGAATTCGGACGATCTGGACTCCGCCCTCCTGGGCTGGCTTGCCACCGAAGGGCTGAGCAGCCTCGAGATGCACAAGCTCAGCCCGTTCTCGGAAGAGGACCGCGAGCGGATCGTGAAGGCGATCGACCGGCTCGTCAGCAAAGGCATCGCCGAATAACCCAGGCGGGCCTCAGGCCATCCAGGACGGATCGTTCAGGATGTCGTCCGTGTGCTCCCCGAGACGCGGCGAAGGCCGGCCGGCCACCATCGGCTGCCCATCCATGACGATGGGCGAGCGGACGGACGGGATGGCCCCGCCCTTGGCCGCCGCGGACGGCAGGTCGATCCTCATGCCCCGGGCGACGACCTGCGGATCGTCGAAGACGTCGGCCACCGTGTTGATGGGACCGGCCGGGACCCCCTGCCCCTCCAGGGCCGACAGCAGATCCTCGCGGGTGAAGGCCAGGGTCAGCTCCGTGAGCAGGGGCACGAGCGCGGCCCGGTGGCCGACGCGGCCCGCATTGGTCCGGAAGCGCTCGTCCCGCGCCAGGTCGGGCTTTCCGAGCACGGACACGAAGCGGGCGAACTGCCCGTCATTGCCCACCGCTACGATCACATGGCCGTCAGCGACAGGAAACACCTGGTAGGGCACGATATTGGGATGGGCGTTGCCCATGCGGCGCGGGGACTTCCCCGACGCCAGATAGTTCATGGCCTGATTGGCGAGCACGCTCGTCTGCACGTCAAGGAGGGCCATGTCGAGATGCCCCCCCTGCCCGGTCTGGTCCCGCCGGCGAAGCGCCGCCAGGATGCCCACGACCGAATAAACGCCCGTGAAGATGTCCACATAGGCGACGCCGATCTTATGCGGTTCCCCTTGAGGGTCTCCCGTCAGGTCCATGATGCCGCCGAGGCCCTGGATCATGAAATCGTAGCCGGCCCGGGCGGCATAGGGGCCGTTCTGCCCGAATCCCGTGATCGAGCAATAGACGAGACGCTGATTGACGCTTCTCAGGCTCTCGTAGTCGAGGCCGTACTTCTTCAGCCCGCCGACCTTGAAGTTCTCGATCACCACGTCCGCATGAGCTGCCAGCCTGCGGACAAGCTCCTGCCCCTCGGGCGTCTCGAAATCGACCGCCATGGAGCGCTTGCCGCGGTTGCAGGAATGGAAGTAGGCCGCCGAGAGATCGCCCCCGTCTGCCCCTTCGACGAAGGGCGGGCCCCATCCGCGGGTATCGTCGCCGGCACCCGGACGCTCCACCTTGACCACGTCCGCGCCGAGATCGGCCAGAAGCTGGCCGACCCAGGGGCCCGCGAGAATGCGTGCGAGTTCGAGGACTTTGAGGCCTTCGAGCGGTTTCATGACAGTCAGTCCATCACGGCGTCGAGGCCGCGCTTCAAGCCGATGAAGGACAGAACGCGACGGGCCGCCAGCAGGGTGCCGGCCACATAGGGAGCCGCCGAGGCGCCCGCATCGTGGCGGATCACCAGCCGCTCGTTGTCCGCCCCGAACACGGCCTCGCAGGAGAGCACGAAGGACGGCATGCGCAGCGAATGGACCTGGACCGGCTCCTTCCCGCCCAGGGAGCCCCCGCGGGTTTCCTTAACCCCGGTCAGGTCCTCGATCGGCTTCGACGTGGCCGGCAGGCGCACCTCGCTCAGGAGCTCCGCCAGCTCCCGGGCGGTCCCCGAGGGCGTATCGGGCTTCTTGGCGGAGGCGTAGTCGATGACCTCCACGTCCGGGACGTAGCGGGCCGCTTCCAGGGCGAAGCGGCGGAGCAGCGTTGCCGTGATCGAGAAGTTGCCGGCGGCGAGCACCCCGCGCTCGGCCTCGAGCGCCCGACGGTCGATCTCGGCGTAATCCTCGGCGGAGAGCCCGGACGTGCCGACGACCACATGCCGCCCCTGAGCAAGCGCCGTCAGGGCATGGGCCTTGACCGCGCCGGGCTTGGTGTAGTCGATCACCACGTCGGACGGGGCCTCCAGGGCCTCCTCCAGCGTGGCGCTGACCGGCACCCCGAGGCGGGCAAGCCCGACAGCTTCGCCAGCATCCTGGCCTGCCGCGCTGCGGCTGACCGCTCCCGCAAGCACGAGATCGTCGGAGGCGGCGATCGCCGCCACGAGGGCCTTGCCGACCCAGCCGGTCGATCCCGCCAAGGTGATCCGAACTGACATGCGCTACCAGCCCTCTCTCAGAAGAACGCCTGCAGGCCCGTCTGCGCGCGGCCCAGAATCAGGGCGTGCACGTCATGCGTGCCCTCGTAGGTGTTCACGGTCTCCAGGTTCTGCGCATGGCGCATGACATGATATTCCTCCTGGATACCATTTCCGCCGTGCATGTCGCGGGCCTGACGGGCGATCTCCAGAGCCTTGCCGCAATTGTTGCGCTTGACCAGCGAGATCATCTCCGGCGCGACGCGGCCCTCGTCGAAGAGGCGGCCGACACGAAGCGAGGCGTGCAGGCCGAGCGTGATCTCGGTCATCATGTCGGCCAGCTTCTTCTGCACGAGCTGGGTTGCGGCGAGCGGCCGGTCGAACTGCTTGCGGTCGAGGGTATATTGGCGCGCCCGGTGCCAGCAATCCTCCGCAGCGCCCAGGGAACCCCAGGAAATGCCGTATCGGGCCCTGTTGAGGCAGCCGAACGGGCCTTTCAGACCCGACACATTGGGCAGCAGCGCATCTTCGCCCACCTCGACGCCGTCCATGACGATCTCGCCGGTGATGGAGGCACGCAGGGAGAGCTTGCCGCCGATCTTCGGCGCGGAGAGGCCCTTCATGCCCTTCTCCAGAACGAAGCCGCGGATCTGGTTGTCGTGAGCCTCCGACTTAGCCCAGACCACGAAGACATCCGCGATCGGAGAGTTGGAGATCCACGTCTTCGAACCGCTCAGCCGGTAGCCGCCATCGGTTCTGACCGCGCGGGTCTTCATGCCGGCCGGATCGGATCCCGCATCCGGTTCCGTGAGGCCGAAGCAGCCCACGAACTCGCCGGAAGCGAGCTTCGGCAGGTATCGCCGGCGCTGCTCCTCGGAGCCATACGCATAGATCGGGTACATGACGAGGGAGGACTGCACGCTCATCATCGAGCGATAGCCGGAATCAACCCGCTCGACCTCGCGTGCGACGAGGCCGTAGGCCACGTAGGAGGCGCCTGCGCAGCCGTAATCCTCGGGCAGGGTCACACCGAGAAGCCCTAATGCGCCCATTTCGTTGAAGATCGAGCGATCGGTCTTCTCCTCACGATAGGCCTCGATCACCCGCGGCAGGAGCTTCTCCTGGGCATAGGCGCGAGCCGTATCGCGGATCATGCGCTCGTCATCCGTCAAGAGATCGTCGAGGAGGAGCGGGTCGTCCCACTTGAGCTTCGCGTAGTCCTGAGCACCGGCCATAACGATCATCCTTCCCAGAGCGTTTGCGGTCAGCCGTCAAGGCTGTGAATTTGAGCGGCAAAATCGCGCTGGACAGGGGAAATGTAAATCGACATCTTCGCAGCAGGTTATTCTGAAACGGAATGAAGGTTTGTTTCGTCGCGGCTTTCTGCCCAATGTGGGCAATCTCCTGGCCTTTGAGGCCACGGCCCGCCACGGCAGCGTATCGAGAGCCGCCGAGGAGCTGAACCTGACCCAGAGCGCCGTATCGCGTCAGATCCAGCAGCTGGAGGAGTCCCTTGGGGTCTCGCTGTTCAGCCGCTCCCGGCAGCGGGTCGTGCTCACCGATGTTGGGCGCATGTATGCCTCCCAAGTGCGCAGCACCCTGTCGGAACTCTCCAATGCCACCCATCAGGCGATTGCGCTTTCCGGGACGAGCGGCGTTTTGAACCTGGCCACCCTGCCGACCTTCGGCACGCGCTGGCTCATCCCGCGCATCCCCGACTTCTTCGCCCGGCACCCCGGCGCAACGGTCAATTTCGGCGTGCGCCTCGTTCCCTTCGACTTCGCCGCCGAACCCTTCGATGCGGCAATCCACTTCGGCGAACCGCACTGGCCTGGCGCGGTCTGCGAACTTCTCAGGACCGAGGAGGTCGTGCCCGTCTGCAGTCCGGCCTACCGACAGCGGGAAAGCCTGCTGTCGCCTCAGGATCTCACCCGTGCCACCTTGCTCCAGCAAAGCACCCGCCCGACCGCATGGGCGGAGTGGTTCGCCAGCGTTGACACTAAGGTCGGTAATCCTCTGCGCGGCCCCCGCTTCGAGCAATTCGCCATGGTGGCCCAGGCCGCGGCGGCGGGCTTAGGCGCCGCCCTCATTCCGCATTTCCTGATCGCGGACGAACTCGCCTCAGGACGCCTCGAGATCCTGTTTCCTCATACTCTCGCCAGCGGCGGCGCGTATTATCTCGTCTATCCGGAGCATAAGGCAGAGACGCCGCTCCTGCGCTCCTTCCGCGACTGGATCCTGGAGAGGATCCGTCAGGGATAGACCCGCTTCGGCTTCATGGTGCGGAAGCTCAAGGTGAAAGCCACTATTCCGCAGACCACGATGGCACTGACCATCGAGAGAGGCGTGCCGTTGTAGAAGGTGCTGACCAGCACGATGATCACGGCACCCGTGCTGAGCTGCAGGGTACCCATGAGCGCCGAAGCGGTGCCGGCTACGGGGCCATGCTCCTCAAGCGCCAGCACGGCGGTCGAGGGAATGACATAGCCGAGACAGCCGAAGGAGACGAAGAGCAGCCCCCATAGAATATAGGCGTTGTCGACACCGAGGACCGTGAGCACGAACAGCAGGATCACCAAGGCAGCAAAGGCCGAGATGGCGGTTCTCACGACCCGCTCGGCTCCGAAACGCCTCATGAAGAAGCTGTTGAATTGCGCACTGCCGATGAACGCGATGGCATTCGAGGCGAAGACCAGGCTGTACGCCGAGGGCGTCAGACCGAAATGCTCGATGAAGATCACCGATGATCCGGCAAGATAAGCAAAAAAGCTCGCTTGGCTGAAGCCGCCGATGAAGGCAAGTCCCAGAAAACGGCGGTCCTTAAGAAGACTTCTATAGGTGGCGAAGGCCTGCGCGATGCCATTCCCCCCAGCATTCGACCGGTGAGTTTCAGGCAGAAGGAAAACGACGACGGCGAGACCCGCGAGGCCGATGGTCGCAATGGCCCAGAAGATGGCCCGCCAGCTGAAGAATGCCGTCAGAGTGCTGCCGGCGAGGGGCGCCAGAATGGGCGAGACGCTGAAGACGAGCATGGTCGTTGCCATCAGGCGGGCTGCCTCGTGCCCGGTATGCAGATCACGAATGATCGCCCGTGGGATCACCATGGCGGCGCAGGAGCCGACGCCCTGGAGGAATCGGAACGCGATGAGCGTCTCGACATTCGGCGCGAAACTGCACCCGATACCTGCCAGGACGAAGAGCCCCAGTCCGAAATAGAGCGGCGGCTTGCGGCCGAACCGGTCGGAGAGCGGCCCATAGGCGATCTGACAGACTGCGACCGCCAGGAAGAAGCTCATCAGGCTCATCTGCACGGCACTGACGTCAACCTGGAATTCTCGGGCGATGGCCGGAAAGGACGGCAGGTACATGTCGATAGCGAAGGGCCCGACGGCCGAGAGCATGCCGAGGACGAGCGCATTGCGCAAAAAGGCGGATTTCATGGAAAACGGCTTTCCTAGGCCCCGACCGGAGAGCCGGGATAGAGAAAACGGCCCGCCCACGGCAGGAACGGGTCAGGCAATGCGGGCAAAGGGGACCCGAGAGCGCCTCGGGCCGTGAGAACCGGAGGCGTGCAGCTTGTAAGCCTTCCAAGGCGTGGGTTCAAGACAGTCGTCATCGACGGCCGGATTATAGTCCGCTCGACCATAATGCTTACGGTTCGTTAACCATGAATGGTCATAGCTGATTAACCATCCAGTGGGATGAGCTGATCCGCAACGACCTGTCCCTGTGGGCGGCCGGCACCAGAGTTATCAAAGTTCTTCATGACCGCCTCGATCCCTTCGCATCAGACGAATCTGAGTGTTTCGCGATCCGCATCACGGTCGGGTTCCATCGGTCGAAACGCAGTCAAGCTTCGTAAGCTCAGAGATTTCCTTGCAGCTGGTGCCGCTCTGATGATGGTTGCCGCTTGCGCGGGCCGGTCGGATCTGGGATTTGCAAGCCTCATGGCAGAGGTTCCGGCAACCCGCGCAGTCGTCGTTCCGCCACCTGGCGGTCCTTCTGTCGTTGCTGTCTTGCAGCAGCAATATCAGAATGGTCTCTCGCAGGAGATCGCCCTCTCGACAGCCTCACGGACGACGGGGCAGAACGCCTTCTATGTCAGCCTGCTGAACAATACCTCCGGTAGCATGGAAATTCCCGATACCCTGTCCCTCGCTACCCTAACGCCGGATCGCATTCAGAGAGAGATGGAAGAGCGGATCCCGGGTGTCGAGATGGAAACCTCGCTGGTCTACGTTCAGAACAGGTTTGGGCCCTTCGGCTTCGCCACGGGACGTTCCGCCACCGGCGACCTGTGCCTTTATGCTTGGCAGCGGATTGAGCCCGGCGAACCGGCGATCTTCGTGCCAGGTGGTGCTGTCTCGGTGCGGTTGCGTCTGTGCGATGCAGATGCCAGCATCGATCAACTACTGCGGGTCTTCTACGGCTACTCGATCGCAGCCTATTACCGCCAGGAATCGTGGAGTCCATATGGAGCTCCGCCCTCGCCACCGGCAAGTTTCGGGGGACGGGATGCACCCATGTACCCCCTGGGCCTCAATGATGGCGGAGAAAGCACGACGGTTGTCCGCCGGCGGATCGAATCTGGAGAGAACCGCCGGTCCGCTCCTGCAGGCGTGCCAAGGCGGGCTATCGACAAGGATACGGTCGCGCCTGCCACGCCAATCCCCGCTCCCTTGGAAGCGGCGCCGCCGGCCGGGTTCCCGGTCGTCCCGCCACCGCCCGCCCAGTGACACGAGCATGCATATAACGTTATTGCGTGGGATAACACTATATTTACCGCTGTGACATTAGGCCTAAGGAACACTGGCGATATATTAATAGACCCGACTTTAGTCTTGGCTTAAGCGTGCAATCTCCCACGCGAACATCTTAGCTGAGAATCCAGACGATGCGGGCAGGTCTTATCGTGGCCTTGTGGGCTGTGGCGGCGGTATTGATCGTCTCGATCGTAGCTCTCCCCATCAGCCTCCAGGCACATCTCGTTGCGGGCCTCACCGTCGTGGCTTGCATGATCATCCTCAAGTTCTTCCGCGCCCAAGGCATCTGGCGCCTGATCGCACTGGCTCTCGGTACGGCGATCGTCCTGCGCTACGTTTTCTGGCGCACCACCAGCACGATCCCGCCGATCACGGAAGTCGCGAGCTTCATCCCGGGCTTCCTGCTGTATCTCGCCGAGATGTACAGCGTCATGATGCTGTTCCTGAGCCTTTTCGTGGTGTCGAGCCCCCTTAAATCGCGCAAGGCGCCGCAGATCGACCCGGAGAACCTGCCGACCGTCGACGTCTTCGTCCCGAGCTACAATGAAGGCGCCGATCTCCTGTCCACGACCCTGGCGGCCGCGAAAGCCATGACGTACCCTTCGGACAAGGTTACGGTCTGGCTTCTGGATGACGGCGGCACGGACGAAAAGTGCAATTCGAGCAATGCCGCCGCGGCCCAGCAGGCTCGCGAGCGGCGGGCCGAATTGCAGGCTCTTTGTGCCGTCATGGACGTGAAATACCTGACGCGGGCACGCAACCTGCATGCCAAGGCCGGAAATCTCAATAATGGCCTGGAGCACTCGACCGGCGATCTGGTGGCCGTGTTCGATGCCGATCATGCCCCCGCGCGCAGCTTCCTGACGGAAACGGTCGGATATTTTACCACGGACAAGAACCTGTTTCTGGTTCAGACCCCACACTTCTTCATCAATCCCGATCCGCTCGAGCGCAACCTGGGCACCTTCCAGACGATGCCATCCGAGAACGAGATGTTCTACGGGGTGATCCAGCGCGGCCTCGACAAGTGGGATGCGGCCTTCTTCTGCGGCTCGGCCGCCGTGCTTCGGCGCGAGGCTCTCCAGGAGACCAACGGCTTCAGCGGCGTGAGCATCACCGAGGATTGCGAGACGGCCCTGGAGCTCCATTCCCGCGGCTGGACGAGCGTCTATGTGGACAAGCCGCTGATTGCGGGTCTGCAGCCCGACAGTTTCGCCAGCTTCATCGGCCAACGCTCGCGCTGGGCACAGGGCATGATGCAGATCCTGCGTTACAAGTTCCCGCCTTTCAAGCGCGGGCTGAAGATCTCGCAGCGCCTGTGCTACATGTCGAGCAGCATGTTCTGGCTGTTTCCGTTCTCGCGGTTCTGCTTCCTCGTCTCGCCGCTCTGCTATCTATTCTTTTCGCTCGAAATCTTCACTGCATCCGGAGGCGAGTTCCTCGCCTACACCTTCACCTACATGATGGTGAACTTCATGATGCAGAACTATCTCTACGGTCGCTATCGTTGGCCGTGGATCTCGGACCTTTATGAATACATCCAGACGATCTATCTTCTGCCGGCCGTCCTGTCGGTGATCGCCAATCCCAGCAAACCCACCTTCAAGGTCACGGCGAAGAACGAATCGATGGAGGAAAGCCGCGTTTCGGAATTGGGAACGCCCTACTTCATCATTTTCGGCATCCTGATCCTGGGCGTCATCGCCACCGGCATCCGCGTCTGGGCGGAGCCCTACAAGGCCGACCTCACCCTGGTGACGGGCGCTTGGAACGTTCTCAACCTCGTCATCGCAGGCTGCGCCCTCGGCGTGGTGTCGGAGCGGGCCACACGGCGCCAGAGCCACCGGGTCCGGGTCGAACGCCCCTGCCGCTTCATTATGGGTGATGAGATCATCGATGCGGTCCTGAAAGATGTTTCCGTCGGCGGCGCAAGGGTTCACGTCCCGCCTTCCGCCGAGCCGAAGCTGAAGAAGGGCACGTCGGGCACGCTCGAGTTCCAGCCTTTCTCCAGCCTTCCGATCCAGCATCTGCCGATGGAAATCCGCAAGGTCGGCATGGACGACAAGGGCCTGCTGCTCGGCTGCCGCTTCATGATCGAGAAGCCCGAACATCGTCGGATGATCGCCGATCTGGTTTTCGCCAATGCCGATCAATGGAGCAAATTCCAGAAGAACCGGCACCATGATATCGGTGTCCTCCGCGGCACGCTCTGGTTCTTCATGGTCGCGTTCTATCAGACAGGGCGAGGCCTCTCCTATTTCTTCGGCCTGCAGAGGATCGGCGCCTCCAACCCTCCGGCGCCGTCCGTGGCTCCAGCCGTCAAGTAGAGGTCTATCGTGCGTCGGGTCTTGATCTTCCCTCTGCTGGCCGCTCAGGCCATGGTCGCGCAGAACGTTGTCGCCCAGGCCCCCTTCGGCATGTCGCCCGGTGGACCGAGCGCACCGTCGTCAATCCGGCCCGGGCCGCAGCAGGATCCCGGGCTGCAAGCCCCATCCGCGGCACCCTTCGAGATGCGCCAGCCCGGCGTGTCGCCCTCGCCCCCTCCCACAGCAGCGCCTGCGCCGCAATCCGGCAATGCAGCACCGTTCGCTGTAAGCCCGCAACGTCCGGCTCCCGCGTCTCCCCCGCCCCAGGCCGGAACATCTCCCGCCAGACCCGCCGCACTACCTGCAACAGGAACGGCAGCGGTCCGCAATCCAGCCCGCATTGAACGTCCCGTGCTTCCGTTCGAGACGATTCGCCTCGAGGGTGAGACGGATGCTCGATCCTGGACCTTCCATCTCACCCAGGATGAAGCCTCGAGTGGCGCCAGCATCGCGCTCGGCTACAAGAATGCCGTCGTGGCGATGCCCGAAGGCTCGCGCTTGAGAATCGCCATCAACGGCGAATCGGTCGTCGACACGCCGATCTCGTCGCCCACCGACGTCAAGCACATGACGGCCTCGATCCGACCCGGTCTCCTGCGGGCCGGGCAGAACATCATCCGGATGGAAGCCTTCCAGCGCCACAGGACGGACTGCACGATCGAGGCCACCTACGAGCTCTGGACGGACGTGGACTCGGCCTCCACGAAGCTCGTCTTCGCGGACGGCGCGACCAAGACGCTGCGCGGCTTGGACGACCTGCCGGCCGTCGGCGTCGACAACACAGGCGTGACGACAATTCGCGTGGTCGCCCCCAAGATCTACCGCCCGGAGGTCCGCGACCGGCTGCTGCGCCTCGTACAGCTCGTCGCCCTGCGCGGACGTTATGCCCATCCTGTGATCCAGGTGGTGGAAGCCGATCCCGGTCCGTCCCCCATCGGCACGATCAAGGTCGCCATGGGCTTGGCCAGCGAGTTGCGCGGCCTGATTTCAGGCGTGCCGGATGCCGCCATGATCCAGCCCCTGACCATGATGATGCAGGAGACAGGCTCCCTGGGCTCGACCCTGGTCGTGTCCGGGCCGACTTGGCAGGATCTGGACACCGCCATCGGCATCGTTGGCACGAAAGGCATCAATGCCACGCGGACCGAACGCGGCATGATCGACACCGCCTCGTGGCAATGGCCGGAGGTTCCGACCGCCTTCGGTGCGCAATCCTTCCGCTTCGCGGATCTGGGTGTGCCGACGCAGGAATTCTCAGGACGGCGGTTGAAGACCGGCTTTTCCATCAACCTGCCATCCGATTTCTACGCCACGGAATATGGCGAGGCTATCCTGAACCTCGATGCGGCGTATACGTCAGCCGTGCGTCCGGGCAGCCATGTCAACGTGTTCGTCAACGGCATGATCAGCACGCAGATGACGATCACCTCGCAAGGAGACATCGTCCGGCGGCACAAGATCAGAGTGCCTCTCAGGAACTTCAAGTCGGGGCTCAACCACATCACCATCGAGGCTATCCTGCTGACGGACGCGGACGAGCGTTGCGCCCCGGGAGAAACCCTCTCCGAGGCGAACCGCTTCGTCCTGTTCGATACGACCACGCTCGAGTTTCCGACCTATGGGCGGATTGGGCGGCTGCCGGACCTCGCCGTCATGAGCGCAGGTCACTTTCCGGACGACGACCTTCCGACGACGGTGGTTTTAGCCCGGCTCGACCCTCCGAACTATTCCGCAGCCGGCACCCTGCTTGCCCGCATGGCGCGCAGCGCCGGCGCGCCGGTGCGCGCGCAGTTCTCCAACGCTGCATCGGCGGACGACGAATCCGTGCTCTTCATCGGCGCCGTCGATCAGATCCCGGCAGGTCTGCTCAACCGCGTGAAGGTGTCGGAACATCTGCGCATGATCTGGCCATCAACGCCGGCGGTCGGCGAGAAGGCCGGTCAGCAGACGGCCAGTCCAGATTTCAGCCTTCCCGCCTCCCAGGCTTCTCCGGACCGTATCGCTGCGGCCTCAACCGACGAAGTCCGAAAGCGCTGGTCGGAAACGTTCCAACGGCGCGGCGTCATTCAGCAGACAATCGGTACGGTGCAGGACTGGCTGGAGAGGACCTTCAGCCTCTCCCTCGGCTCCTTGGCGCTGGATGAGCGCAGCGAGGCCCCCTATGAACCGCCGCAGCGCGCGTCTCTGCTCATTGCGCAAAGCCGCACCGAAGCATCCGGGGTCTGGACCCTCGTGACGGCCCGGACAGATAAGGGCCTTGCGGCCGAAACGGCCCGCTTGGCCAATCCGACGGTCTGGTCCCAGGTCGCAGGCCGGGCCGTGGCTCTCGAACCTCGGGAGATGAAGCTGCAGGTCGAGCCGATCAAGGACTACCGTTTCGTGCAGACGCTGCCACCCTCACTGACGAATCTGCGTCTCGTAGCGGCGAACTGGATGTCCGCCAACATCCTCCCCTACGCTCTTCTTTTGCTGGCTTGCTGTACGTTCCTGGGCATCGCGACCTCCCTGCTTCTGAACCGTCTGGGGCGCCGCTCATGAGGAACAGGCTGCCTTCGCTCGCTCTGCTCCTGCCTTGCCTTGTTACCGCCCTTTCCTTTCTGATGGTGTCGATGGCTTCGTCCCAGAGCGTTGCAGTTCAGCCATTGAACGTCATGGGGAGCATCTCCCCGGCGGACTGGGAGGCTTATCGCTCGCGGTTCGTGGACGATACCGGAAGGGTCATCGATACGGCCAACGGCAATATCAGTCACAGCGAGGGCCAGGGATACGGGCTGCTGCTTGCCCTGGCGGCCGCCGACCGACGCTCCTTCGAGCAAATCTGGAACTTCACATTCACCGAACTTCTCATCCGGGACGACAACCTGGCCGCATGGAAATGGGATCCTGCGGGCAAGCCGCGAGTCACCGATCGCAACAACGCCTCCGACGGCGATCTGCTCATCGCCTACGCGTTGGCCAAGGCCGGATCCGCCTGGCAGGAGCCCCGCTACACGACAGCCGCGCAGAAGCTCGCCAAGGCGATCGGCAAGAGCACGTTCAGCCGGAGCGGGCGATCCCTGGTCCTCCTGCCGGGCGTTCAAGGCTTCGGCCCTGGCGACCGTCCCGATGGCCCCGTCGTGAACCTCTCCTACTGGGTTTTCGAAGCCTTTCCTGTCCTTGCGGCCCTCGCACCCGAATACGAGTGGAACCGCGTCTGGAGGGACGGGGTCATGCTGCTGCAGCAGGCGACCTCGGGCCGCATCAGGCTCCCAACCGACTGGATTTCGCTCCAGAACGGACTTCAGCCCCAGCCGGCGGATGGTTTTCCTCCCGAGTTCGGTTACAACTCGTTAAGGATACCGCTTTACCTGTTGAGAGCAGGGATGACTGACATGGAGTGGCTGAGGGCTCTCAAGCAGCGCTGGTCTGCGGAGAACGAAGGGGTTGCCGTGGTCAATGTAGTGACCGGACAGATCCGGGAGCGGCTGACCGATCAGGGTTACGCCATTCTGCCTGCAGCCCTCGCCTGTGCGCTGGACGGAACACCTGTTCCCGATTCGCTGAAGACCTTCGAGCCGAGCCTCTATTATCCGTCGACCCTGTATCTGTTGGCCAAATCCCTGCTTGGTGAAAAATACCCGCAATGCGTCTAGTCGGCAGCGCCATAACGATTGCGGTCGCGATCCTGGGCTTCGCGGCAATCGCGCAGCAGACGGGGTCGGACGGCAATCAGCCGCCCGCCGCAGCGCCGCCGTCGCCTCCCGCAAACGGGTCTCAGCCGCAGGTCGATGAGTCCGCCTTGCGCTATTTCGCATCGCAGGGCGATACCCGCCGCGTGAACGCGGAAATTGCACGGTTGCGCGCGCTCTACCCCAACTGGTCACCCCCGAGTGACCTGTCGCAGCTCTCGGGGAATCCCGGCGCCGCGGCACCCGACCCGCTCATCGAGCGACTGTGGAACCTCTATCGCGAAGACCGAATCGCCGAGGTCCGCGCTGCAATCGCAGAGCGTCAGACTACTGACTCGAACTGGAAGCCCCCGGAGGAACTGATCGCCGCCCTCGAGACGGTCGAGGCGCGGCGCCGCCTGACCAATGCGTCGGACACGGGCCAGTGGCGCACGGTTCTGCAAGTTGCCACGGAAGCGCCCAGTCTTCTCACCTGCGTCAACGTAGACGTGCTCTGGCGGGTGGCTGAAGCTTTCGCACGAACCGACCAAGTGAACAGGACGAGGGACGTCTACACTTATCTCCTGCAGAATTGCGCCAATCCGGGCGAACGCCTGGCAACCCTGCAGAAGGCCTTGACCCTGCTTTCCGAGACACAGGTGGCCGCTCTGCTCCAGTTCGAGCGCAAGACGGGCGAGTCACCGGACGATTTCAGCTCCATCCGCGACGAACTGGCCCGTCGCCGTGTCGAGCGGGCTTCCCTCGACAGCAAGGCAACCGCCTCGGCCGAGGATCTCGGCGTGATGGAGCGCCTGATCCAGAACTCGAGCGATGCCGGCCCCGTGCTGATCCTCGGATGGTACAACTACCACCATGGCAATCCCGCCCGTGCCCTCGAACTGTTCAAGACGGCCCTTGACCGGAACGGGGGAACCAAGGCAGCAGAAGGCTACGCCATGACGCTGCGGGCCCTTGAGCGGATCACGGATGCGGAAGCCTTCGCCTATGAATGGCGGGAGCGTGCACCCGAGAACATGAAGATCTATCTCGACGTGGCCACGGCGCTCCTCAGCCAGGACCCGCCGCCACGCCTCGAACCGCAAGTGCTTGCACGAATCGTCCCGGTTGTCACGGCTCAGCGCTTCCCCGACGCGGCACAGGCCCTGGGCTGGTACTCCTACAACACCCAGCAGATCCGCACGGCGCGCGACTGGTTCCGGACAGCCCTGTCCTGGAAGGCCGACGACGAGCCTTCCGCCTATGGATTGGCTCTCACGACCCAGCGTGTGAACGACCGGGCGGGCTTCAACGCTGTCGTCGCTCAATGGCGGAGCCGCTCGCAGCGGATCGCGGACCTTGCGAACGGGGTCAGCACGCCCTCCGGACAGCAGCCTGCCGTTGTTGCGCAGATTCCTATGGCACAGCCGGTCGAGACTGCCGCGCCGCCGGTTCAGCCTCGACCGGAGTCCCGTCAGGTGACCGCCGACCGGGTCGAGACCGAGCAGACCTTCTCCCGCACCGAAGTCAATGTCCGCCGCAGGCAGACCCAGGCCCGCTCTGCCCTCGGGCGCAACTGCGCCATGACGCGCAATCCCGGCGGGCTGACAGGCGACACTGCCCTCACCCGCGGCTGGTGCCTCATGGAGATCAACCGACCCATGGAAGCCGTGGCTGCCTTCGATCAAGCCCTCACCACCGGCAGCAGCCGCACCCGCCAGGAGGCTGCCTACGGCAAGTCCCTCGCATACCTGCGCAAGAACCTGACGTCCGAAGCGGCCATCGCTGCCGCCGAAGCACCGCAGACGCGGGAGCGCCGCGCGGAACTGGGCGCCTCGATCCTGACGCAGCGAGCGTTAGCGGCCTACCGCGACGGACGTTATGTGGAAACTCTCCTCACCCTGAGCGAGCGGGCCCGGATCGTTCCGGAGCAGAACGATCTTCTGCTCATTCGAGGCTGGTCCTACCTCAAGCTCGGTCGCTACGTCGACGCGGAAAAGGTTTTCCGTGCCGTTCAGCAAACCGGCTATTCCGAGGAAGCCGCCGCCGGACTGAATGCCATCGCCGAAGTGACCGGCCAGATGCGCTATTAGCGGGTCGGGCGCAGGCGGTTGTCTAGCCGAGGTTTACGCCTATCTAACGGTCGAATGGGCTCCTGCCCTCTCCGCCCTCCCTCATCGATCCGAATCCATGGCGAACCTGCAGATCATCCTGTTCGACGTATGTGGCATCGCATGTGCCCTGCACCGGACCGCTGCACGCGAGTTCCTGCCGCTGCCGCACCTGTGGCGCCCGCCGGTCCTGCCGCGCCCCGTAGCAGGATTCTTCAACCTGGGCGGTCACGCGGTTCCTGTACTCCGCCTTGACGTTCTGTTCGGACTTCAGCCCAGCGAAAATGGCCCCGAGGCGGATCTCTATCGCCATCTGGTCCTGATCGACCGGCTCGGCGCATCAGGGGGAGCTGCGCTCCTCGTGGACAGGGTTCTCGATGTGGCCAGCGTGGATACGTCTCAGGTCTCACCCATCCGGGAAGAGGGGTCCCTCAACGGCTGCGTGGAGGCAGAGGTTACGTGGGATGGGCATCTCGTCCATCTGCTCTCGGTTGATCGCATCCTCCTCGCCGAGGAGCAGCAGGTTCTGGCAGAGCTCGGACGCCAGGCCCAGAACCGGCTCGGTCAATGGGTGGTTCCGGCCTGATGGCCGTACGCGCTTCCGCCGTCCCGCCGATCGATGCCGGCTTTCCTGAATTGAAAAGCCGCATCATCGAGCGCACGGGGCATTTCTATTACCAAGACAAGGACGAACTGCTCTGGGAGCGCGTCCGCAAGCGCCTGCGCGCCACGGGCCTTCGCAATTCAGGTCAGTATCTCAGTCTCCTGGCCGACGCCATCTCCGGCTCTGCCGAATGGGCCAAGCTGGAAACCGAGATCACCATCGGTGAAACCTTCTTCTTCCGCTACGCGGAGCAGTTTGTGGCACTGCGCGAGACGATCCTGCCCGAGATCATCGGGAGGAAAGCCGCTACGCGACGGCTGAGGATCTGGAGTGCAGGCTGCTCGACCGGGGCGGAACCCTATTCTCTAGCCATTCTGGTCAACGAGATTCTCGGCGAGAACCTCGTGAATTGGCGTGTCAGCATCATCGGCACGGACATCAATGACAGCTTCCTCAACCTTGCCAAGCAGGCGAAGTTCGGAAAATGGGCGCTTCGGTCGATGCCAGCTCCCGAGCGGAAACGCTACTTCCTGGACGCCGGAAAGGACCTGTGGCAGGTGCGGCCTGAATTCCGCTCCCTGGTCCGGTTCGAAAAGCATAATCTCCTGAGCCTGCTCGACGGCACCTCGTCCCTGGAACTGACTGATTTCGACCTGATCCTCTGCCGCAATGTCCTAATCTACTTTCATCCGGATACCGTGATCCGGATCGTCGAAGCCCTACGCGACCGCCTCTCCGAGGAGGGTTGGATGCTGCTGGGCCACGCGGAGCCGAATCCGACGTTCTCGGCCATGATGCAGACCCTGAATCTGCCAGGGACAGTGGCCTACCGGCTCCGCTCAGGCGACACGCCTCCGCCACCTCCTGCTCCGTCCGGGCAAGTTCTGAAGGATTGGGTGCCGCTCCTCCCGGCTCCGAAGCCCGCCGAACACGCGAAACGGCAGCCCCCGCCACGCCCTACCCCTACGACGTCGAGACACCTTGCAACCTCCACGGGCCCAGCCCCGGAAGCCCTGCTGGACGAGATCAGAGCCCGCGCGAACGGCGGCGCTTTCGCAACCGCCGATGCTCTGTGCCGGCAAGCCATTGCCTCTCAGCCCCTGAACGCTGTCCTCCACTTCTATCAGGGTCTCGTCCTGCAGGCGCTGAGGCGACCCGATGCTGCCGAGAAGAGCTTCCTTAAATGCATCTACCTCGCTAAAAGCTTTGCCATGGCTCACTACCATCTCGGACTGCTGCTGCTTGCGGAGGGGCGATCCGATCCCGCCCGGCGTGCTCTGACCAATGCCGCCCGCATTGCGGCAGCGATGCCCGATGACCGGCCGCTCGAGGAGGCGGATGGCCTCACAGCTCGGGACTTAGGCAATCTGGTCCGCATCCATCTCGAAGCGGCAAAGCCGCCCAAGTCCCGGAGATAAGCATGGCGAGATCGGTGCGTCGCAAGCTGAGGCAGATTGAACGGGCCCGGATTCGAACCGTTGAAGAGCGCACGCAGCAGATCTTCGACGAGCGGACGGAACGTCTCGCGGGTCGAAGGGATGCAGCGGACAGTCCGGCGGAAGCTTTACCCCGCGCCCTGATATGCGGCGCAAGCCGGGAGCGTTTCGGTCTTCCGATCGATGCCATCGCGGAGGTTCTGCCGCCTCAAAGCTGCATGCCCGTTCCCGATGGACCGCCGGCTCTGGTTGGCTTGTTCGGGCGGAGCGGCAGGCTTGTGAGCGTGATCGATCTTGGCCTAGCCCTGGGCCTCGAACCCACCTCTCCGGATTACGAGAACCATCATTTCGTCCTGCTGCGTCGTGAACACCCGCAAGTCGCCCTCCGGGTCGAGCGGGCCTACGCCGTCGCGGACGTTCTTCCGCTAATGGGAGAGGAGGCTGCAAGCTTCCACAACGACGCCGTCACCGGGTATGGCAAGGTCCAGTCCGAGGATGCGGATCGCGAGGAAACACTCTCCCTTCTCGATGTCGAGGGCCTCTTGCGCCCCTTCCTGCCTGCAGCTTCTGTTCCTGGAGTCTAACGTGACGATCTCGATCGCCAATCGCATTCTTCTCGGCTTCGCCGTCATCGTCGCGCTGATGATCGGCCTCGGCATCTATGCCATCAATCAGCTCGACGACGTCCGACAGTCGACTGAGACGATCGTGACACGCGATCTCGCCTTGATGCGTCAGATTGAAGATCTTGGCGATCTGCAGAACAACATGCGTGGACTACGGGAGGAAATCCTCTCCCGCTTCTACCTGCGCTCCCTCGGGCAGCAGCAGGCAGCCGGGGACGATCTGGCGCGCTCCTGGGAGCAGCAGGCCGCCGCAGCCGAAGCCTCGATGGCGCAGGCGCTTACAACCGTGAACGATTTCGCCGCGCGTTCGATCACCTCCCAGAGAGCGGAAGCCTGGCGTCGCATCACCGAGATCCTCAACCGTGCCAGTGGAGACCTGCGCCAGCTCCGCTCATCGACGGAAAGGCAGTTCGCAGCAGAGCAGAGCAACGATCTGGCAGGGGTGGCGGCGACACAGAACGCTCTGAACGCCAGCCGCGAGTCCTGGAACAGAAACCTGGTTCAAGCCCGTAGCGTCCTGGGCGAAGCGATCACGATCGGACAGAGGCGGATCGCTGAGGTTTATGAGCAGAGCCGGATGTCGATCATCCTGGCCGTGGCGGGCGCTGCGCTTCTGAGCATCCTCATTACCTACGCACTGCGCTCGTCCATCACGGGACCGCTCGGCGTCTTCATGAACTTCGTCGAGCGGGTTGGGCGGGGCGAATTGGGGGGCCAGATGGCAGTGACGGGCAAGGACGAGATCGGCCATCTCGGCGCAACCCTCAATACCATGGTCGAGGGCCTACGTCAGCTTGCCCAGCAGAGCCGCGAGGCGACAGAGAACCTGAACGCGGCAGCTGCGGAGATCCGTGCCTCGACCCAGGAGCAGGCTGCGTCGGTCGAAGAGCAGTTGGCAGCCGTTCAGGAAACCGCTGCGACCGTAGACGAGATCACGCATTCGGGTACCCAGATCGGCAAGCGTGCGCAGGAAGTCATCGCATCCGCGCAGGCTGCTGCGCAGACCAGCATCTCAGGATTGCAGGCCGTGGAGGAAACCGCACGTGCAATGGATGCCATCCGCGAGCAGGCGGAGGCGGTTGCGGAAAACATCGTCGCCTTGAGCGAGAAGACGCAGGCCGTCGGCGAGATCATCGCGTCGGTCAACGACATTTCCGAGCGTACGCATCTTCTCGCCCTCAATGCAGCCATCGAAGCCGCTGCAGCGGGCGAGAACGGGCGCAGCTTCGCAGTGGTCGCGTCTGAGATGAAGACTCTTGCCGATCAGGCCAAGGATGCGACCCTGCAGGTGCGCTCGATCCTGGGTGACATTCAGCGCGGCATCAATTCGTCCGTCATGCTCACGGAGGAAGCGGTCAAGCGCGTTGCCGCCGGCAAGGAGCGGACGGACATCACACAGCAAACCATCACCGGGATCTCCGGCCAGATCCAGGAGAGCGTCCAGACCTTCCAGCAGATCATCGCCTCGACGAACCAGCAGCAACTCGGCATCGAGCAGGTGATGGGCGCTCTCCAGAACATCCGTCAAGCCAGCCAGCAGACCGCCGCCGGCACGCGCCAGCTCGATACGGCAGCCGCCAACTTGTCCAGCCTTGCGCAGCAGCTGCTCGGCCTCGCCGAGCGCTATCGTCTGTAAGCGGCTGAGCGATGGAGAGCCCCCTATCGTGACGGATATCCGCAAGCAGCTGCTGGCAGCCTTCGAAGCGGAGCACCGCGAGCATCTTCAGGCGATCCGAACGGCCCTCGACCACATGGGCGGCGGGGAAATCGACCTGACGGACGTCTTCCGGCGGGCGCACAGCCTCAAAGGCGCCGCCCGCGCCGTCGACCTGCCGTCCGTGGAGGAGGTCGCACACCAACTCGAAGCGCTCTTTTCCCACGTGCTCGACGGGCAACAATCCCTGGACGAACCGACCGTCGCGACGGTGCGGCAAAGCCTTGATCTCATCGAAGATCTCGTTGCGAACGTCCTGAAGCCGGAACCCACACAGGCGGTGTCGACTCCGGCGCCAAACCCGGCATCGCTCGCATCCGAACCGAGAGCTCCCACGACAGACGCCGCCGATGCCGGCTCAGGGTCTTATCTTCGCGTTTCTGCTGAACAGATGGAGGAACTCTCCGATTCCATGCACCAGCTTTTGGCAGAGCTTCAAGCCGATGCGGGAATCGATGACGCGTTGCGGCAGATCGAGTTGGAGATCCGCGGCCTGAGGAGGAGCTGGGATCACCTACACGCACAGGTGAATGCCCTGGCATCTCCAACGCAGCAGAGCCGCGGCGGACCATCCTTCCTCCCGCGCTTGCGCGATTTCGATCAAGGTCTGAAAGCATTGTTTCGCAGGGTGTCTGCCCTGTCACGCGACAGACGGCAGTCCAGCTGGTCGGTCGAGCAGGCCGCCCGTCAGGTCCGCGACAATATCGACCGTGTTTCCCTGGTCTCGGCGGAAACGGTTTTCGGCGGATTCGGCCACATGGTGCGCGAGATCGCGCGCAAAGCCGGCCGGGATGTGAACGTGCGCAGCATCGGCCTCGACGTCCAAGTGGACCGGCAGGTGCTTCAGGCCCTCAAGGATCCCGTGATGCACCTCTTGCGCAATGCGGTGAGCCACGGGGCCGAGCCGCCGGATGAGCGAAGAGCCAAAGGCAAGCCCGAGCGGGCCGAGGTGACCCTTGAACTCGCCTCCCGTGGCGGACGGCTTGCCATCAGCATTCGTGACGACGGGCGCGGCCCGGATCTCCGTCGGATCGAGCGGGTCGCCGTCGATCGAGGGCTGCTTCAGCGCCGCGATCTGGGCCATCCACCGCCCATGATCGACCAGTTGCTCTCCCTTGTCTTCACGCCTGGCTTCTCGACTGCGGACGAAGTCGATCGGCTGTCGGGCCGGGGGATCGGCCTCTCCGTCGTCGCTGAGGCTGTCCGAAAGCTGCAGGGTTCCGTTCTCCTCCGGCCGCGCTACCCACATGGAACGGAGGTTCTGCTGAACGTTCCCCTCACGGCGGCGCGCCAGCCGCTTCTCCTGTTGGAAGCCGAGGAGCGGATGTTCGGCCTGCCCTCCCATGCGGTGGAGCGCCTCCTGCGGCTGCCTGCCAATGCGCTAGAAAGCGTGGAAGGCCGCCCCACGGCGCGGATCGAGATCGGGGGGCAGGACGTTGTCGTTCCAGTCGTCACCCTGGCAGCCCTGACAGGATCTCCGAATGCCCCCCTCCCCTCCGAGGCAGGACACGTGAAGGCCGTGCTCGTCCGCCATGGTTCGCGCTCTTGCGCGCTCGCCGTCAATGCATTCCATGATGTCCGTACGATGCTGGTTAGCGATGTCCAAGCGATCGGGCTGACCGAACTGGTCTCAGGCACCACGTTTCTCGACAATGAGCTGCCGGCTCTCGTCCTGAGTCCGGACAAGTTGGTCGAGCACTGGATACGGAACGAGAGCAGGCTTGCAGCGGGCGGTTTGGGACTCGCCCATCGGGCTCCCGAGGAGGAGCGCCGAGCAAGGTCAATTCTCGTGGTCGACGATTCCATCACGACGCGCACCCTCGAGAAGAGTATCCTGGAAGCCCAGGGTTATGAGGTTCTCCTCAGCGTTGACGGAATCGATGCCCTTCACGTGCTGCGCTCGGGTGAGGCCATGGTCGATCTCGTGATCGCCGATGTGGAGATGCCCCGCATGGACGGCTTCAGTCTGCTGCAGGCGATCAAGAACGACCCGCGGCTGTCGACCCTTCCCGTGATCCTCATGACGTCGCGCGCGGACCCCGAAGATGTCCGCAGGGGTCTCGATCTGGGCGCGAGCGCCTATATTACCAAGCAGAAGTTCGATCAGCGCGAGCTCTTGGCGACGATCGGGCAGGTATTGTGAGTGTCAGGCGATGAGTATGGCGTCTCCTTCGCGGATCCGGGTAATGGTCGTCGAGGATTCTCTCGTCGTCCGGCAGCTGCTCGTCCATATCATCGCCAGCGATCCTCGCCTCGTGGTCGCCGCGGCCGTCGGCTCCGCCGAGGAGGCGCTGCGGGAAATCGGTCGCGTGCAGCCTGACGTTGTATCGATGGATATCCGCCTTCCGGGGATGGATGGGTTGGAGGCGACGCGTCGGATTATGTCGGAGCACCCGACGCCGATCGTCGTCATCGCCGACAGCATCGAGGATTCCTCTCTCAAGATCTCCATGAATGCGCTCCGGGCCGGCGCACTCACGGTGGTGGAGAAGCCTGTCGGCCTCTCGAGTGACGGCTACGCAGGCATCGCCAGCACCATCTGCACTCAGCTCTATATCATGAGCCAGGTGCCTGTGGTGCGGCAGCGCTCGTTCGCACCCTGGCGGGAGAGGAGCACCGCTTCGGCTTCCGGACGCGATCCCGAATGGAGTGCGATGCGCCCGAGCATCATGGGGATCGCCGCCTCCACAGGCGGTCCGCCCGCTCTTGCCAAGGTCCTGAGTGCTTTCCCTGAAGACTTTCCACTGCCGATCCTCCTCGTCCAGCATATGGGGGCTCCGTTCATGGAGGGCTTCGCCTCGTGGCTGAACGGGCTGATGCCTTTGAAAGTCCGCTTGGCGCAGGACCAGGAGATCCCGACGGCCGGCCATGTTTATGTGGCCCCCGGCGACCGGCATCTGCTGTTGTCACCTGCCGGCACCCTGAGGGTGAGCGGCGAGCCACCTCTAAGCAATCAGCGGCCGTCCGCCACCATGCTGTTCCAGTCGATGGCGCGATCGGCAGGACGACGAGGGCTCGGGGTCATTCTCACCGGTATGGGGGAAGACGGCGCGCAGGGCCTCGTCGAGTTGCGTCAGGCGGGGGGCTTTGGGCTGGCGGAGGATGAGAGCACCGCCGTAGTCTATGGCATGCCGGCCGCTGCGGCCCGGATGGGCGGCGTCAATGTGAGCCTGCCTCTCGACCTGATTGCCCCCCGGATCCTAAGGCTCGCGCGAGGAGACGGTGAATGAGCACGGGATCCCTTGCGCAGGCCGCCTCCATCCTCCTGGTGGAAGATTCCGAAACTCAGGCCCTGCAGTTGCGTCACATGCTCGAGACGAACGGCTTCAGCGTCTCCTGGCGTTCCACGGCCGAAGCAGCCCTCGATAGTCTGAACGAGAAGCTGCCCGACCTCGTCATCGCCGATTACCATCTGCCCGGCATGAACGGAGACGAGTTGACCCGCCAGATGCGCCTCAACGTGCGCACGCGTGCGATCCCTGTGATCATGCTGACCGAAGCGCGGGAACGGGGCGTCGAGCGCCAGGGCCTGGAAAGCGGGGCGGATGCATACATCTCGAAATCCGCCGAGCAGGAACTGATCATCCTGCGGATCAAGGCTTTGCTGCGCCGGCGTTCGTCTCCCTTGGGCGACTCCAGGGACGAGCGGGAATCGCCGAGCTTCGGCACCTTCCGCCGGGCTTGCATCCTGATCATCGACGACAGCCTGACACACCGGACCTACCTCCAGAACATGCTGGCCCATGAAGGCTATGCCGTGACCCCGGCCGCGGAGCCGGTCGATGCCCTCCGGCTGGTTCGCGCGCCGGATGCCACGTGGGACTGTATTCTGGTCGATCTGCTGAGCCCAGGCTTCGATGGAATCGAATTGTGCCGCCAGCTCAACCTCTATCGCGGTCTCGGGTCGTTGCCGGGCACGGATGCGCCAAGCTTTGCCGTTGTCGGTTTGGGCAATGAAGAGGGCGGGGATCTGCTTGCGCGTGCTTTTGCGGCTGGCGTGGATGACATTGTTCCCTCTACGGTGGAAGCCGATGTGATGCGCGTGCGCATCCGTGCCCTCGTCCGGCGCAAACTGATGCAGGACGAGAATTGGCGGATCGAGGCGGAACTGCGCGAGCGCGAACTGGCTCTCGCAAAGGCGCGGGCGGAGGCCGCCTCGGCGGAAGCGTTGGCCAAAGCCAACAATGAGCTTGCTGAAGCCAACGATCTCCTGAAAGGCACCCAGGCACAGCTGGTTCAGGCGGCCAAGATGGCTTCCCTCGGGGAACTGGTGGCGGGTATCGCCCATGAGATCAACAATCCGCTTGCCTTCATTCAGGCGCATCAGGGAACCGTGGAGAGGCTACTTGCCGAAATCGCCGCGAGACTCCCTCCAGAGGCAGGACTCGAGCGGCAGGTGCAGAAGTCGCGCGATCGGGTCGCCGCAATGAAGCTCGGCCTTGCCCGCATCCAGGAACTCGTGCTCAACTTAAGACGATTTTCCCGTCTGGACGAGGGTGACTTCCAGATCGTCAATGTTCCGGAGTCCATTGAGACCGTCCTGGCTCTCCTGGGCCACAAGCTTGGCACCCGGATCGACGTACGCCGCCATTACAACGCCGTCCCCGACCTGTACTGCTCACCAGCTCTTCTGAACCAGGTCGTCATGAACATCGTCGGCAATGCCGCCGATGCGATCAAGGGAACCGGCGGCATAGACATTGAAACTGAGAGCAACGAGACAACCTATACCATCAAGATCAGCGATTCGGGGCCGGGCATTCCGGGGGAATTGCGGGAGCGCATCTTCGAACCGTTCTTCACCACTAAGCCCGTTGGGTCTGGAACTGGACTCGGCCTGGCTATCGCTTATAGCGTCGTTCAGGCCCACAAAGGGTCGATTGCCGTGGATTCAGGCTCTCCGGGAGGCGCCCGCTTCACGATCACGATCCCGAGGCATACTGTTTGATGACCTTGTCGAGCGAGATGACTGCAACCAATGGTACGATCCTGGTCGTCGACGACGAGCCGGACATCCTGATCGCGCTCGAAGATCTATTCGAGAACGACTATCGGGTTCTGACGGCCTCATCGCCGGTCCAAGCGCTCGACATCATCCGTCACGAGCCCGACATCGCCATCATCATCTCGGATCAGCGCATGCCCGAGATGCAGGGTGACGAGTTCCTTGCCAAGGCCCGCCATGAGACCGATGCCGATGCGATCCTTCTCACCGGCTATGCGGATCTCAAAGCGGTCATCGGTGCGGTGAACAAAGGCCGGATCATGGCCTATGTTCCAAAGCCCTGGGATCCAGCCGCCCTCTCGAACATGGTCGCTGCGGCCTACCAGCGGCGCGTGCTGGCCCGTAAGCTCGATACGGAGCGCGCACTCCTGCGCGGGCTGATGGAAAGCACGGGCGACCTCATCTCGTTCAAAGATCTGGACGGGCGTTTTGTCCGCCTCAACGCCAGCAAGGCACGAAGCCTCGGCTGCCATTCGGAGGATTGCCTGGGGCGTAAGGAGCGGGACTACGTGGCACCGGAGCGAGCCACGATGATCGAGGAGGCGGAGCGGCGAGCGATCGCGGCACGAGCTCCCGATGAAGTGTTCGAGGAGCGGATTGCTCCCGACGGTACGACGCAATGGTTCCTGATCAATCACATCCCGATCCTCAACGAGGCGGGAAGTGTTTCCAATCTCGCCACCATCGAGCGCGACGTCACCGAGCGTAAGCTGATGGAGATGCGTCTGCGGCAGGCGGACAAGATGCAGGCCCTGGGCACGCTTGCCGGCGGCGTCGCACACGATTTCAACAACCTCCTGATGGCCGTCCTCGGAAGTCTGGATCTCGCCTCGCGCCGTGCACCCGACGACCCCCGGTTGACCCGGCTGCTGCAGAACGCCACCTATGCGGCGGAACGCGGCGCCTCCCTGACCCAGCGGCTGCTCAGCTTCAGCCGCCAGCGCGACCTGCGGCTGCAGACCGTGGACGTGAACCAGGTCATCACCGGCATGGATGACCTTCTGACGCGAACGCTCGGCGGCGTCATCCGGATCGAGCGGCGTCTTCACGATGGTCTCTGGGCGGCCACGGTCGATCCGGATCAGCTCGAACTCGCGATTCTCAACCTGTGCATCAATGCTCGTGATGCCATGGCCGAGAACGGGATTCTCACGCTCTCGACCCGCAACGAGACGATGGACGAGGGCCGGATCCCCGAATTGAGCGGAGGTGAGTACGTGGTGATCTCCGTCACGGACACCGGCAGCGGCATTCCGCCGGAGGTGCTGACCAGGGTGCTCGAGCCGTTCTTCACCACCAAGGAGGTCGGCAAAGGAACAGGTCTCGGCCTCCCGATGGTCTATGGGCTGGCCCAGCAATCCGGCGGCACGGTCACGATCCGAAGCAAGGTCGGAGAAGGGACGACGGTCGAGCTATACCTGTCCCGGGCGGTCGTCGAGCCTGAGAAGGGGGGCCAAGTCAAAGAAGCCGTTGCGGCGGCCTCCCCTAGGGTGCGCATCCTGCTCGTCGATGACGATGCGGAAGTGAGAACCGTGACCGCTGCCTATTTGACCGAAATGGGACATAGGGTTGTTGAAGCTGCGGACGGATCATCGGCCCTCGACATCCTGAAGGCGGACAATCACCTCGACCTCCTCATCGCTGATTTTGCAATGCCCGGCATGACGGGAACCGACTTGGCAGATCAGGCTCGCGAGATTCGGCCCAATCTGGGGATCCTGCTCGTGACCGGGTATGCTGATCCCAAACGGCTTCCGGAGAGCTATCTGATGCTCCACAAGCCCTTCAGCCGCGCCGACTTGGCAATCAAGGTGACCGAAGCGGCCCGCCGCGGGCAGGATCAAAGCCTCTCCGCCTGAGAGAGGCATCCGGGGCGGGTTGTGCACAGTCGCTCTTGAGCAAATTTGGCCGAAAACGGCCCGAAATCGCGGAAAGTTGACGCTTCGCCCCCGATTTTGGCTGCCTTCGAGATCGAAAATGGTTAATTTTCTTTAAAAGTTATCCATTGTTGCATGGACAGATTGACATTATCGGGGCTTCGCACCTTAACTCCGTCACAGAACGGCCACGAGTAGAGCCGTCTCAGAGGACTAGGTAATGAAAAAATCAGCCCTTTTCGCAGCCATCTGCGTTCCGGCCTTCCTGGCCGCCGCTCCGCTGGCCGCCAAAACCCTCGTCTACTGCTCCGAGGGCAGCCCGGAAAACTTCTATCCCGGCATCAACACTACCGGTACGTCCTTCGACGTGAACGAGCACATCTACGACAACATCGTGGATTTCGAGCGCGGCGGCACCCAGGTGGTCCCGGGCCTCGCCGAGAAGTGGGACATTTCGGCTGACGGCACGGTCTACACCTTCCACCTGCGCAAGAACGCCAAGTTCCACTCCAACAAGAACTTCAAGCCGACCCGCAACCTGAACGCCGACGACATCGTGTTCATGATCGAGCGTCAGTGGAAGGAAGACAATCCTTACTTCAAGGTGACGAGCCCGAACCATTCCTACTTCACCGACATGGGCATGCCGTCGCTGCTGAAGTCGGTGGAGAAGATGGACGACTACACCGTCCGCATCACGCTCAACCGGCCCGAGGCCCCCTTCCTGTCGAACCTGGCCATGCAGTGGGCCGGCGTCCAGTCGAAGGAATACGCCGATGCGATGATGAAGGCCGGCACTCCGGAGAAGATCGACCAAGAGCCGATCGGCTCGGGCCCGTTCTACCTGGTTCAGTACCAGAAGGACGCCATCGTCCGCTTCAAGGCCTTCCCGGAATATTGGGGCGGCAAGGCGAAGCTCGACGATCTCGTGTTCGCCATCACCCCGGATGCCTCCGTCCGCTGGGCGAAGCTCCAGAAGGGCGAATGCCACGTCATGCCGTATCCGAACCCGGCTGACCTCGAGGCCATGAAGAAGGATCCGAACGTCACGGTCATGGAGCAGGCTGGCCTCAACATCGGCTACCTCGCTTACCAGACCACGAAGAAGCCCTTCGACGACGTTCGTGTCCGCAAGGCCTTCAATATGGCCATGAACAAGAAGGCGATCGTCGACGCCGTGTTCCTCGGCTCGGGAGTTCCCGCCACGAACCCGATCCCGCCCTCCATGTGGTCGTACAACAAGTCGATCAAGGACGACGAGTACAACCCTGAAGCGGCCAAGAAGCTCCTGGCCGAGGCCGGATACCCCAACGGTCTCGAGACCGACCTCTGGGCCATGCCGGTTCAGCGCCCCTACAATCCGAATGCGCGCCGCATCGCCGAGCTCATGCAGGCCGACCTCGCCAAGATCGGCGTGAAGGCTGAGATCAAGAGCTTCGAATGGGGCGAGTACCGCAAGCGGGCCCAGGCCGGCGAGCATCAGATGGCTCAGCTCGGCTGGACCGGCGACAACGGTGATCCGGACAACTTCCTGCACACCCTGCTCGGCTGCGCCTCGGCGCAGAGCGCTTCGGGTTCGAACATCGCCAAGTGGTGCTACAAGCCGTTCGACGATCTCGTCACGAAGGCGAAGGTCGTGACGAACCAGGCCGAGCGCACCAAGCTCTATGAAGAAGCTCAGAAGGTCTTCAAGGAGCAGGCTCCGTGGTTCACGATCGCTCACGCCGTTCAGCTGAAGCCGGTCCGCAAGGAAGTCGTGGATTTCAAGCTCTCGCCGTTTGGCCGCCACACCTTCTACGGCGTGGACCTCAAGGGCAAGTAAGCTAATCCCTTCAACCCTATGGCGGAGCGGCTTTTCGAGCCGCTCCGCCTTTTTATGTTCAGACGATGCTCAGATTCATTTTGACCCGCGTCAGCCTGATCATTCCGACCTTCATCGGGATCACGCTGCTGGCCTTCTTCCTGATCCGCCTGGTGCCGGGCGATCCAATCGAAACACTCGCCGGCGAGCGCGGCATCGACCCCGCCCGCCACGAACAGCTCCGTAAGGAATACGGCTTCGACAAGCCGATCATCGTTCAGTATGGGATCTACCTCACGCGCGTTCTGCAGGGCGATCTCGGCAAGTCGATGATCACGCAGGAGCCCGTCATCAACGAGTTTTCGTCGCTGTTCCCGGCGACGGTCGAACTGGCGCTCTGCGCCATCATCTTCGCTCTCGTGTTCGGTCTTCCGGCAGGCATCATTGCGGCCATCCGACGAAATTCTATCTTCGATCACGGCGTGATGGGCATATCGCTGACCGGCTACTCCATGCCAATCTTCTGGTGGGGCCTCATCCTCATCCTCGTGTTCTCGGTGCAGTTCGATCTGACACCCGTCTCGGGCCGGATCGACGTCCTCTATTACATCGAGCCGATCACGGGCTTCCTGCTGATCGACACGCTGCTGTCCGATGAGCCGGAGGCCTTCTGGTCGGCGGTGAACCACCTGATCCTGCCCACCATCGTTCTCGGCACCGTGCCCCTGGCGGTGATCGCCCGCATGACCCGCTCGGCCATGCTGGAAGTGCTCGGTGAGGACTACATCCGCACCGCCAAGGCCAAGGGCCTCCCGCGGCTCCGGATCGTGGCTCTGCATGCCCTGCGCAACGCCCTGATCCCGGTCGTGACGGTGATCGGCCTGCAGGTAGGCGTGCTGTTCACCGGCGCCATCCTGACCGAAACCATCTTTTCCTGGCCCGGTGTCGGCAAATGGCTCATCGATGCCATCTTCCGGCGCGATTATCCGGTGCTGCAGGGCGGTGCCCTTCTGCTGGGCGTTGTCGTCATGAGCGTGAATCTTCTCGTCGATCTTGCCTACGGGCTTATCAATCCTCGCATCAGGCATACGCGATGACCACTGAAACCATGGAAGCTCCGGCCGTCGCCGCTCCCACGGCCACCCCTCCCCACCCCCTCCGCGAGTTCTGGAGCTACTTCAGCGCCAATCATGGAGCCGTTGCCGGCCTCGTCGTGATCGTCGCGGTCGTGCTCGTGGCGCTGCTCGCCGACGTGCTCGCGCCTCACTCGCCCTATGTCACTGACACCTCCATCGCCCTGAAGCCTCCGTTCTGGCAGGAGGGTGGCTCGCTGGCCTATCCCCTCGGGACGGACCCGATCGGACGGGACATCCTCTCGCGCATGATCTACGGCGCGCGGCTGTCGCTTCTCATCGGCATCGTGGTGGTGACGATCTCCATCGTGTTGGGCACCGTGCTCGGCCTCGTCGCCGGGTTCTTCCGGGGCCTGACCGAAATTTTCATCATGCGCCTGATGGACATCGTCCTTACCCTGCCGAGCCTCCTGCTCGCCATCGTGATCGTGGCGGTTCTGGGCCCGGGCCTGATGAACGCCATGCTGGCGGTAGCCCTTGTGATCCTGCCGCATTACGTGCGCTTGGCCCGCGCAGCGGTGATCACCGAGACCTCCAAGGACTATGTGACGGCCGCCCGCGTGAGCGGGGCGGGAACGTTGCGCCTGATGTTCAAGGAGGTGCTGCCGAACTGCACCGCTCCGCTGATCGTGCAGGCGTCGCTCGGAATCTCGACCGCCATTCTGGACGCAGCGGCGCTCGGGTTCCTCGGCCTCGGCGCGCAGCCCCCGTCTCCGGAATGGGGCACCATGCTGGCGGATGCCCGCGAATTCGTGCTCCGAGCCTGGTGGGTCGTGACCTTCCCTGGCCTGGCCATCCTGATCACGGTGCTTGCCTTCAATCTTCTGGGCGACGGCCTTCGCGACGCCCTCGATCCGAAACTGAAGAGGTCCTGACCATGGCACTTCTCGAAATCGAGAACCTCGTCGTTGAGTTCCAGACCTCAGCCGGCATGTTCCGGGCGGTCGACGGCGTCTCGCTCAAGGTCGACGAGCGCGAGGTTCTGGCCATCGTCGGAGAATCCGGCTCGGGCAAATCCGTGTCGATGCTCGCCGTCATGGGTCTCCTGCCGTGGACGGCCAAGGTGACCGCCGACAAGATGACGTTCAACGGCCGCGATCTTCTGCGGATGTCGGATTCCGAGCGCCGCAAGATCGTCGGCAAGGACATTGCGATGATCTTCCAGGAGCCGGTCGCAAGTCTCAATCCATGTTATACGGTCGGCTTCCAGATCGAGGAGGTCCTGCGTTTCCACCTCGGTCTCGGACGGTCGCAGCGGCGCGCGCGGGCCATCGAGTTGCTGACTGCGGTCGGTATTCCCAATCCTGCCGAGCGGCTGAACTCGTTCCCGCATCAGATGTCGGGTGGCCAGTGCCAGCGTGTGATGATCGCGATGGCGATCGCGTGCAATCCGAAGCTGCTGATCGCCGACGAGCCGACCACGGCGCTCGACGTCACGATTCAGAAGCAGATCCTCGACCTTCTCGTGAAGCTTCAGGCCGAGCACGGCATGGGCATGATCATGATCACCCATAACATGGGTGTGGTCGCGGAGACGGCCGACCGTGTCGTGGTCCAGTACAAGGGCCGCAAGATGGAAGAGGCGGACGTGCTGTCGCTGTTCGAGAACCCGCGCAGCAACTACACGAAGGCCCTCCTGGCCGCGCTGCCCGACAATGCGACGGGCGACCGCCTGCCGACCATTGCCGATTATTTCAAGGACGGAAGCGAGATCGCCGGAGCGGCCGTATCATGAGTGTTGTTCTCGAAGCTCGAAATATTGTCCGGGACTATCATGTCGCCGGCGGCCTCTTCTCCAAAGGAAGGACCGTTCACGCCGTCAAGGGCGTGAGCTTCACGGTGGACAAGGGCAAAACCCTTGCCATCGTTGGCGAGAGCGGGTGCGGGAAATCCACGCTCGCGCGCATTCTCACCCTGATCGACCCGGCAACCTCCGGCGATCTCTTCATTCAGGGGAAAAAGGTCGATATTGCGAAGGGAGATCTCACGAAGGACCTTCGGCGCGAAGTGCAGATCGTGTTCCAGAACCCCTATGGCTCGCTCAACCCCCGCCAGAAGATTGGCGATGTGCTGGGCGCGCCACTGGTGATCCACGGCAACGTTCCGGCGGACGAGCGCCGCGATCGCGCCATGGCCATGCTGAAGAAGGTCGGCCTCGGCGAAGAGCATTACAACCGCTACCCGCATATGTTCTCCGGCGGTCAGCGCCAGCGCATCGCGATTGCCCGAGCCCTGATGCTCAATCCGAGCCTGCTCGTTCTCGACGAGCCGGTTTCGGCGCTCGACCTTTCGGTCCAGGCTCAGGTACTGAACCTGCTGGCCGATCTCCAGGACGAGTTCAACCTCACCTACGTCTTCATCAGCCACGACCTTTCGGTGGTCCGCTACATCGCCGACGAGGTGATGGTGATGTATTTCGGCGAGGCCGTCGAATACGGCACGCGCGACGAGGTGTTCTCCGATCCGAAGCACGACTACACCAGGACGCTCTTCGCGGCCACGCCGCGCGCGGATCCTGCGAGCATCAAAGCGCGGCTGGCACGCAAGCGGGCCGCCTGAGAGCGCTCATGCCGGCAACGGCAGCCGCCTGGCTGCCGTTGTCTCTTCGACGGCGGGTGTGTTGGCCGGTTCCAGGACCTTTTCCTCGCCACTCGCCGCCTTCAGGCATTGCACCACCGCATCCCTCAGAGACGAGACGTAGTAGTTTGCGCCGAGCGTGGCGCGCATCGTCTCGCTTTTCAGCACGGCATCCTCTGCCGGCCAGAGACCGACCAGGGTCGGGGCTTTCGCCTTCTGCTTCAGACGCCGCAGAAGATAGCGCAGATGGGCCGGCGTGCCGCTGATCTCCAGATAGCTGATGCAAACCATCTGCACGTTTGTCATGTCGAGATTGAAGATCTCCCGGCGCGACACGGCCGAATGCGGGATGACACGGGTGCCGAGCCCATGCTTGTTCAGGAGTTGCGAGAGCATCTCGGAGGCCGCTTCATCGAGCGGCCCGCGGCCGGCAACGCACAGGATGGCGCCATCGGCTCGCCAGGCATCGGGGATGTTGCCCTCAGGCGGGATCGGAGGCACAACCGCCGGCTCCTTGTTGGCAGGCTTCTCGCTGGCGGGCGCCGCGACCGGATCGTCCTTGGTCTCGTGCGGATGAGGATCCACATCGTCGTGGGGAGCGAGATCCTGCACGAGGGCCCGGATCACGTCCTTGACCTGATCGAGCTGGCGCTGGGTGAGGACGCCACGGGTCGCATCGTTGGCGGCGAGTTGTAGCCCTCGCAGCGCGACCTCGTCGTAATAGGACGTCAGTGAGCGCTCCTTCAGCAGAAGCTCCGCCGAGTCCAAAGCCTCATCCGGATCGCCCGCCAGCATGCGCTGGTACAGGTTCTCCGCGGGTGTCAAGGCTGGCCTGTCGCCCAAAAGGACGTCGAGGAACTCCAGACGCTCCACATGCCGGCCCAGCACCACGAGGCAGAGGGTCAGGGGCGTAGCGATGAGGAGGCCCACGGGGCCCCAGAGCCACGTCCAGAAGATCGCCGAGATCACGACCGAGAAGGGCGAGAGGCCTGTGCTCTGCCCGTAGACGATGGGTTCGATCACATGGCCCATGAGGGGTTCCCCGATCAGGAACAGGGCCAAGGCCATGAGCGCCATGGACCAGCCGGGATCGACCGCGGCGGCCAGGAGGATCGGAGGCAGGGCCGCGAGGAACGAGCCGATATAGGGCACGAAGCGCATCAGTGCCGCGAAAACGCCCCACAGGACCGGGCTCGGCACGCCGATCGCCCACAGGCCGAGGGCCGCAACGACGCCGAAGGAGGTGTTCAGGGCGAGCTGGGTCAAAAAGTACCGGCTGAGCCGGCGGGCCGCATCGTCCATGGCCACGGTCGTGCGATGGAGATCACTCGCCCCGAACAGGCGGATCATCCGGTCGCGCAGATCCTCCCGCTGCATGAGGATGAAGACGAGAACCACGAAAACGATGCCCATGGTGGCGAGCGGTTCCAGCACTGGAAGCAGCACGTCTCGAGCCATCTGCATCGGCGTGGGCTCGGGTTCATGGACCTCGACTGGAAGAGGGCCGGTTTCCTGAGGCTCCGGTGCCGCTGCCGTAGGAGCCGGTGACGCGGGAGCCTGGCCGGGCGGCGGCTCCGCAACGGCCCGATCGAAGCGGCGGCCGAAATCCTTCAGGAGGCTCGGTAGCTTCCCGAGCGTTCCCTCGCGCAGGGACCCGATCTTCGTTTCGATCGTGGTCTGATAGCGTGGCAGGTCGCTGGCGAGACCTGCCAGCTGGAAGCCGATGACGGTACCGAGAGAGATGATGATTCCAAGGGCCACGAGCACCGCGATGATGACGGACGGCACGCGGCCGAGGCGCCATCGGCGCAGGACCTCGACGAAGGGCGCCAGCACGAAGGCGAGCAGGATCGCCATCACGACAGGCAGGAAGACATCCTGTCCCACGTAGAGGGCGGCCAGCACCACGACCCCGACGGCCAAGGTCATGAGGCCCGAGAGGCCTGGAACACCGGGAGGTTCGATCTCCGTCTCCGTGGGGGGCGTGGTGTTGGGGCCAGGACGCATTCGAGGGATCTCTGCTGAGTCGCGAGACACTCTCGCCGACGTGCAAACAACGCCCTCGATGGGCAAACGATCCTTGAGCGTAGCAATATGGCCCGACAGCTGGCGCGAAGCTGGGACCTTTTGCCATCTGCAAGCGCGGGTATCCGGCCCCCATCTCGTCGGGACCCCGCCGGATCCCCGACCCTCGATACCCATGCCGCTTACCCGACGCAATCTCCTGATCGGTGCAGCCCTGGCTGCCTCTCCGACTGCCCACGCCCTCCAGAGCAAGCCGAGCGCAATGCCCGTCATCACCCAGCGAAACAGTTTCAAGAGCGGCGGCAAGGCCATTGCCGTCGAGACGTTCCAGACGGACGTGTCCGCCCCCCGTCCAGCCGTCCTCATGCTGCATGGTGCAGACGGCCTGAGCTATAATGGCCAATACCGGGAGGGCGCGCGCGACGTCGCGGCCGCCGGCTACCAGGTTCATCTCGTCCATTATCTCGATCGCACCGGCGAAAGGAGGGCCTCGTTCAGCACCCTGTTCCAGAACTTCATGCCCTGGATGAGCACGGTTCAGGATGCGCTCGCCTTCGCGGCAGGTCATCCGGGCGTCGACCCGCACCGGATCGGCATCGTCGGGATCTCGCTCGGAGCTGCGCTGGGGCTTGCGGCCGCGAGCACAGACTCGCGCGTGAAGGCCCTGGTGAACTACTTCGGACCGTTGCCGCAGGGTGCGATCGCCACGACGTCCAGGCTGCCGCCGACCCTAGTCCTGCACGGCTCCGCCGATCCAATCGTCCCGGTGGCGAACGCCTACGCGGTCGAGGCGCTCCTGCGCCAGCAGCACGTGCCTTACGAGATCAAGGTCTATCCCGGACAGGGCCACGGCTTCAGGGGCGCGGCGGAAGACGACGCGACGGCGCGATCCTTGGCGTTCCTCCGGCGGCATCTCGTCGGCACGGCGGCTCCGGCAGGCGCGGGCCCTCTTCCCGCAGACGGATGACGCGATTAAGACTAGGCCCTTGATTCAGAGGCAGGAGCGATCATGACGGCTTCAGACGCGGCTCTCGCGGGCAATCCCCTTCTCACGCAGTGGACCACGCCCTTCGGCATTCCTCCCTTCGAGAGCATCGCGCCGGACCATTACAGGCCAGCCTTCGAGACGGCGCTTGCCGAACAGCAGGCGCAGATCGCCGCCATAGCCGGGCATGCGGAGGAGCCCACCTTCGCCAACACCATCGAAGTGCTGGAGACGAGCGGGCAGGCGCTGAAGAAGGTTGGCGGCGTGTTCTTCAATCTGGCCGGCTCGCATACCAACGACGCAATTCAGGCGGTGGAACGCGAGATGGCGCCGGTCCTCGCCAAGCACCGCAACAGCATCTTCATGAACGAGGCGCTCTACAGGCGCGTGGCAGCGCTCTACGAGAAGCGCGACAGTCTTGGACTCTCAGACGAGCAGGCCCGCGTCCTTGACCGCTACCACACCATCTTCGTGCGCGCCGGAGCGAAGCTCGGACCAGACGACAAGAAGCGGCTCGCCGCCATTACCGAGCGGCTCGCCAGCCTCGGCACGCAGTTCTCGCAGAACGTCCTAGCCGATGAGAAATCCTATCAACTCGTCCTCGACGGCGAGGCCGATCTCGACGGACTGCCGTCCTTTCTCCGCGAGGCGGCCGCGCAGGCTGCGGAGGAGCGCGGGCTGAAGGGCAAGCATGTGATCACCCTCTCCCGGTCGAGCATTGAGCCCTTCCTGCAATTCTCAAAGCGGCGCGACCTGCGCGAGCAGGCCTTCAAGGCCTGGGCGTCCCGCGGCGACAACGGCGATGCGACCGACAACAAGGCGATCATCGCCGAGACGGCGGCCCTGCGGGCCGAGCGCGCAAAGCTTCTTGGCTATGAGACGTTCTCCGCCTTCAAGCTCGCCGACACGATGGCCAAGACGCCCGACAACGTGCAGAAGCTGCTGAACGACGTCTGGACGCCGGCGATCGCCCGCGCCAGGGAGGAACGGGACGATCTGCAGTCGCAGGCACAGGCGGTCGGCGACAATATCGTCATTGAACCATGGGACTGGCGCTATTATGCGGACCAAGTCCGCATGGCCCGTCACAACCTCGATGAGGCGACCATCAAGCCGTACTTCCAGCTCGACCGGATCATTGAGGCGTCCTTCGAGACGGCGCAGCGGCTCTTCGGCCTCAGCTTCGAGGAGTTGAAGGATTTCCCGCGCTATCACCCGGACATCCGCGCCTGGCAGGTCGTGGATGCGGACGGCAATCACATCGGCACCTTCATCGGGGATTATTTTGCCCGCCCGTCCAAGCGCAGCGGCGCCTGGATGAGCGCCTTCCGGTCGCAGGAAAGGCTCACCGGAGACATCCGGCCGATCATCGTCAACGTGATGAACTTCGCCAAGGGCGCCGCAGGCGAGCCGTCGCTCCTGAGCTTTGACGATGCCCGCACGTTGTTCCACGAATTCGGCCATGGCCTGCACGGCCTGCTCTCGAACGTGACCTACCCGCTGCTCGCGGGCACGGCTGTCTCGACGGATTTCGTGGAGCTGCCGTCGCAGCTCTACGAGCACTGGCTCTCGCAGGCGGATATCCTTCGTCGTTACGCCATTCATTATCGGACCGGCGAACCGCTGCCGGAGGATTTGCTCGAGCGCCTCATGGCCGCGCGCAATTTCAACCAGGGCTTCGCCACGGTCGAGTATCTGGCCTCGGCTTTCGTCGACCTCGCGCTGCACCGGCGCCAGGATCTGAACAATCTCGACGTCTCGGCCTTCGAGACGGAGACACTGAAGTCCATCGGCATGCCGCGCGAGATCATCATGCGCCATCGCACGCCGCACTTCACGCACGTGTTCTCCGGCGACGGCTATTCCTCGGGCTATTACAGCTATCTCTGGTCGGAGGTTCTGGACGCGGACGCCTTCACCGCCTTCGAGGAGACGGGCGACGCCTTCAACAGGGACATGGCGGACAAGCTGAAGCGCTTCATCTATTCCGCGGGCAACCTTCGCGACCCGGCCGAGGCCTATAAGGCCTTCCGCGGGCGCCTGCCCACGGCAGACGCCCTTCTCGCCAAGCGCGGATTGGCTGCCGTGGTCGGAGATGCGTGAGCGTGGCCGGCGGGCCTGCAGCGGCCCGTCACACCGACCCTGTCGCGAGCTCCCTTGACCGTTTCAGGGCGTAGAAGCGGATCTTGACGACGCGGGACGCTTCTTTGGGCGGCGCCTGCGGCGTCGGGACAGGACGCAGAACGCTCTTCAGGAAAGCCGCTCCCTTCGGATCGATCTCCAGGGCTTTCGCATCGAGCACCGGCATGAGGGACTGTCCCTTCTTGGTTCGTGTCGGACCGGAAACGCAACGCCTACAAAGAAGAACAATTCTGTTACAGCAAAGTTCCCATGGTCAGCCGGCAAACCGGAGTTCGCTCACCTGCCGTGACACCTGGCCGGGCGGCAGGATAGACGATGGAAAATGGGCTTTATTGGGGCTGTCGGGGAAACGCTGCGGCTCAAGGCAGAGCCCGCCATGGCGCCCGTACTGGGCATCCCCCAGGCCTTTGACCGGGATGTCGATCAGATGGCCGTCATAGAACTGGACGCCGGGCTCCGTGGTCCACAATTCCATGGCGAGACCGTTCCGGCGTGAGGCGAGGGTCGCGGCATGCCGAAGATCGCCATAGGATCCGCGCAGAACATAGTTGATGTCGTAGAGCGTGTGCTGAGTGCCGTGGACCGGCCTTGGTGCCGTGAAATCATAGTCGGTTCCTGCAACTGCCGTGATTTCCCCCGTCGGAATGAGATCGGAGCGAGTGGGCGTGATGAAATCCCCTGCGATCATCAGTTCGTGCGAGGAGATGTCGGGGCTGCCGTCCAGGTTGAAATAGCCGTGCGTGGTCAGGTTGACGGGCGTGGGCTCGTCGCTGGTCGCCTCGAGGGCGATCCGAAGGCGCGATCCGGGCAGGATCGTATAGATGCAGGTCGCCACAAGGCGGCCCGGATAGCCCATGTCGCCATCCTCGGAGACGAGTCCTAGGGTCAGGCTCCTCGCGCTGTGGTCGAGGATGGTCCACAGGCGCGTGCCGAATCCGGTCGTGCCGCCGTGAAGCTGGTTCTCGCCTTCGTTGGCATCGAGTCGCCAGGTCTCGCCGTTCAAGGTGAATTGCGCCTTCCCGATGCGGTTGCCGTACCGCCCTACGATGGCGCCGAAATAGGGAGAATGGGCGACGTAATCCTCGATGGAATTGAGACCCAGCACCACGCGCTGTGAGCCCCCGGCCAGGCGCACCGTCAGATCCCGCACCACGGCGCCCCATGTGAGAACCTGCATGGCCATGCCGTCGGGTCCCTCCAGGGAGACCTGGAAGACATCCTGACCGTTGAGGGTGCCGAAACGTTCGATCGTCATGATTTCTACCCCTCGAAGATGTGCGCCTGCAGGCCACGGATACCGGTTTCGACCTTGAAGAGATGACCGGCCATCACGTCGATATGCGGATCGCGGCCGATGGCAGCCGTGGTGATGTAGAGCGTGGTCAGATCCGGCCCACCGAAAGCGCATTTCGTCACCTGGGCCGTCGGAACCGGCACAATGCGCTCCACCGACCCGTCCGGCGCGAAGCGCGTGACGCGCGAGGCGCCCCAGTGGCAGACCCAAACATGGCCCGCCGCATCGACCGCCATGCCGTCCGGATGGGCCCATCCCTCCTCGAAGCGGACGAAGGGTTGCGGAGCGCCGATCTTCCCCCCCTGGGCGTCCAGAACATAAACTGTTCCATCGATGGTATCGGTCGCATAGAGCCTTTGCCCGTCGGGGCTGAAGGCCGGTCCGTTGGTGACGATGATGCCGGAATGGAACTGCGTCAGTTCCTTGCCGTCCCAGCGCCAGAAGGCGCCGGAGCCCTCCTTCTCCTCGTCGTCCATGGTGCCGAAATAGATGGCGCCGTCCGGCCCAACGTGACCGTCATTGATGCGGTTGTTCGGCTTGTCGCTGTCGGGAGACGCGAGGGGCTGCACGTCGCCGGTTCTGAGGTTGAACCGGGCAAGGCCCGACTTGAATCCGGCGATGACCACGTCCTCATCGGGCGTCAGCGCGATGAAGCCCACCCGCTCGGGCGCGTCGACGCGGAAATGCTCCTTCGTTTCGGGATGGTAGCGCCAGACGCCTGGGTTCTTGATGTCGACCCAGAAGAGCGTGTTCGAGCGGTGGTCCCAGACCGGTCCCTCTCCCAGGACGCAGGCGCTCGCGACCGCCACATGGGGCGTTTCCGGATGAACGGATGGATGTGTCATGATTTTCCCCCTTGTGAGGCGGTGTGTGCTTCCCCGCTCCTGCCGGTAACTCCGGCCGCGCGGGATGGGTCCCATCAGTCGGTTGCGCTGTCTGCAATTCGCTGCGCCAAGGCGACGAGGCTCATGTCCGAGCCGGCAGGCCCCATGAGCGACAGCCCCAGCGGGGCACCCGAGCGCGAGGCCAGCGGGATCGAAACCTGGGGCAGCCCCGACAGGACCGACAGGCAGAGCAGATTCAGGGCATTGTTGCGATAGTCGTTCAGCGCCTCGTCGCTCTCCGAGAGCAGCGGCGCGACGTCCGGCATGGTCGGCAGAATCAGCACGGCATCCTGGGCGAGAAGCGCACCGAACCGTTTGCGGAACGCCGCCCGGATCACCTGGGCTTCCGTCACCTGGGCGTCGGTCACCGCTTGCGAGAACGCGAACCGGTCGGCTACGCCCGGACCGAGAGGTGGCCTGTAACGCTCGATCATCGGACCGTCGACGGTCCAGGCTTCCCGGCTCTGGATGTAGCGCATCGTCCAGTAGAGCGCCGTGAAGCCTCCCGCCGCCACCTCGACCGGCTCCGGCGTGCCCAGCACGGCCTCCGCCCGGCGCAGGGCTGGCGCCAGCGCCTCCTGCACGTCATTGTCGAGCAGAGCGAACGCATCCTGGGCCAGGAGCACCCGCGGGCTCTGCGGCAGGGGATGGCTGTCAGGGCCGAGCAGGACCTCGCCGACCCTGACGAAGGTGGCACCGTCGCGGGTGAAGTAACCGCAGGTGTCGAAGGAAGGTGCCAGATCATGGCAGCCTTCGAGGCTCACGCGCCCATGGGTCGGCCGAATGCCGAAGAGGCCGCAATGGCTGGCCGGGGCCCGGACCGAGCCTCCGGTGTCGGTGCCGAGGGCAAAATCACACAAGCCGTTCGAGACGGCCGCCGCAGATCCCGAGGACGAACCGCCGGGAATGCGGTCGGGCGCTCCGCCGTTCACCGGGGTGCCGAAATGGGCGTTCTTGCCGCTCATGGAAAAGGCCAGTTCGTCGGTGATCGTCTTGCCGACGAGGCGGGCGCCCGAATCGAGGAGCTTCTGCACCGTGGGAGCGGTCCGGGACTTGATGCCAGACATGGCCAGCATGTGGGGGGATCCCGCACTGGTGGGATAGCCCGCCACGTCGAACAGGTCCTTTGCCGCGAAGGTCAGGCCCGACAGGGGACCGTTCGGGGCATGAGGGACTGGAACGGCCGGGTAAGGCATGAAAGCATGGGCAGGATCGCGGTCGAGGAGCATGGGACCTGTCGGTGTTCAAGGAACGAAGGCGGCGAATGTGTCATTGCCCCCCGGGCTCAAGCAAGGCAGGAATTCATGAAGCTTGGCAATTTGGGCTTTCTTCGTACCTGGATTGGCCCTAAATCCACCCAGACTCTCGATGGCAAGGAACGCGCAATGGTGAAGATTTCCGCGATTCGCTCGCTGGCCCTCGGCGCAGTGCTCGCGCTCGGAGCACCGGCGGTCCACGCGCAACAGGCCCCGATCAAGATCGGCGAGTTGAATTCCTACGCCCGGCAAGCGGCCTTCACGGTTCCCTACCGCAATGGCTGGCAACTCGCGCTCGACGAGATCAACGGCAAGGGCGGCGTTCTCGGCCGCAAGATTGAGATCGTTTCCCGGGAGGACGGCGCCACGACCGGCGACGCCACCCGCGTGGCCGACGAACTCGTGACCCGTGAGGGTGCGGTTCTCCTCTTCGGGTCGTTCCTGTCCAATGTCGGCGTCGCGATGGCCGATTACGCCAACCAGAAGAAGATCGTCTATATCGCGGCCGAGCCCCTGACCGATGCCATCACGATGGCACAGGGGAATCGCTACACCTTCCGCATCCGGCCCAACAACACCATGCAGGTGGGCATGCTGGTCGATCAGGCGAAGGCCTCGGGAGCAAAGCGCTGGGCCATCGTGGCGCCCAATTACGAGTATGGCCAGTCGGCCGCGCAGGCGTTCAAGCGTCTCATCCAGGAGCGCGTGCCCGGCGCGCAGATCGTCGTCGAACAATATCCGGCGCTCGGCAAGATCGAGGCCGGCGCGACCGTCTCCGCGATCGAACAGGCCAAGCCCGACGGCATCTTCAACGTGCTCTTCGGCCCGGATCTCACCCAGTTCGTTCGCGAAGGCAACACCCGCGGGCTCTTCGAGGGCGCGACGGTCCTCTCGCTCCTCACCGGGGAGCCCGAATGGCTCCTGCCCCTGAAGGACGAGGTGCCGGAGGGCTGGACCGTGACAGGCTATCCCTGGGACCAGATCACGGAGCCGAAGCACAAGGCCTTCGTCGATGCCTACCGGGCCAAGTACAACGACACGCCGCGCCTCGGCTCGCTCCTCGGCTACATGGTCGTGTACATGATCCGCGATGCCATCGAGCGTGCAGGCTCCACCGAGACCGAAGCCGTGATCAAGGCGCTCGAGGACGCCAAGTTCGACACCGTCATCGGGCCCGTCACCATGCGCGGCATCGACAACCAGTCCAGCATGGGCGCCTGGGTCGGCAAGCTCGTGCTCAAGGGCGCCGCCGGCGGCATGACGGACTGGTCCTACAAGGACGGCACGTCGTTCATGCCGACCGAGGCCGAGGTGAAGGCGGTGCGGAAGGACTAGAGGATTGCTGGCGCTGGATCCCTCCTTTCTTGCCGTCCAGGCCCTGAGCGGCCTTTCCAGCGCTTCATCGCTCTTCATTACGGCCTGCGGCCTGACCATCGTGTTCGGCGTCACGCGTATCGTGAACTTCGCGCATGGTTCGCTCTACATGATCGGCGCCTACACGGCCGCCACCCTGGTACCGCGCCTGCTCGAACTCTCGTTCGGCCCCGTGACCTTTTGGGCCGGCATCCTGGCATCGGCCCTGATCGTCGGCCTCATCGGCGTCATCGTCGAGGTCCTGCTCCTGCGCCGCATCTACGGCGCACCGGAACTCTTCCAGCTGCTCGCCACCTTCGGGGTCGTGCTGGTGGTTCAGGATCTCGTGGTACAGATCTTCGGGCCCGAGGACATTCTCGGACCCCGCGCTCCGGGCTTGCGCGCGCCGGTCGAGATTCTCGGCAGGCGCTTCCCGTCCTACGAGCTCGTGCTGATCGCAGCCGGCCCTATTGTTCTGGGGCTCGTCTGGCTTCTCCTGCGCCGGACGCGATTCGGCGTACTCGTGCGGGCGGCCACTCAGGATCGGGACATGGTGGCGTCGCTCGGCGTCAACCAGGCGATGCTGTTCACCGGCACGATGTTCCTCGGCGCCTTCCTGGCCGGACTGGGCGGCGCGCTTCAGATCCCGCGAGTCTCGGCTCATGCCGGCATGGATCTGTCGATCATCGCCGAGGCTTTCGTCGTCACTGTCGTCGGCGGCATGGGCAGCGTGCCCGGCGCGTTTTTGGCCGCGCTCATCATCGGGCAGCTGCAGGCCTTTGGCATCCTGATCTTCCCGAAGAGCACCCTCGTCGTGGTGTTCCTGCTCATGGCCGTAGTGCTGGCGATCCGGCCCTACGGCTTCTTCGGCCGGACCGAGGTCATCGGTGGGTCCCACGCGGTGGGCATTGCCAGCCGCAAACCCCTGCCTGGCGGCGGCACCGTTCTGCTCGCCGTGGTGGCGGGGCTCGCCTGTCTTCCGCTCTTGGCCGATACCTATCTGCTGAAGGTTGCGACCGAAATCCTGATCTTTGCGCTCTTCGCCTTCAGCCTGCAGCTCCTCATCGGCGTTGGCGGCGTCGTGAGCTTCGGCCACGCGGCCTTCTTCGGTCTTGGCGCCTACGGAGCGGCGCTCACCGTGAAGTGGTTCGGCCTGTCGATGGAGGCCGCCCTCCCCGCCGGGCTCGCCCTGGCCGCTTTGGGCGCAGGGCTGATCGGCGCCTTCGTGGTCCGTCTGTCCGGCATCTATCTCGCCATGATGACGCTTGCCGCCGCGCAGATCCTCTATGCTGTCGCCTTCCAGTGGGTCGAAGTGACCGGCGGCGACAACGGCATCGTCGGCGTCTGGCCGGCGAGCTGGGCCGGCGGACCGGTGTCCTATTATTTCCTGACCGCCGCGCTGACCGTCGTGGCCGTGCTGATTCTGAAACAGATCATCGACGCGCCCTTCGGCTATGCCCTGCGGGCTGCCCGCGACTCGGAAGCCCGCGCGGAGGCGATCGGCCTGAAGATCCGCCAACAGCGCTGGCTCGCGTTCATGATCGCCGGCGCCGCAGCCGGACTCGCGGGCGGGCTCTATGCCTTCTCCCGCGGCTCGGTGGATCCGAGCCTGCTCGGCATCTCGACCTCCGTCGATGCGCTCACCATGCTGCTCCTCGGCGGCATCCAGACCGTCATGGGGCCGCTCGTCGGGGCCGCCGTCCTGCACGCCCTGCGGGACTGGATCATGCCGCTCACGTCGCTCTGGCGCCTGATGCTCGGCCTGAGCATCATCGCCATGGTGCTGATCTTTCCGCGCGGCCTCGTCGGCACGGTTCGGGACTGGTGGGAGACGCGTGAATGACGCTTCTTGCCGTGAACGGCCTGCAGAAATCCTTCGGCGGCGTGGTGGCGGCCCGCGACGTGGAATTCACCGTCGGGCGCGGCGAGATGCTCGCCGTCATCGGGCCCAATGGGGCGGGCAAGTCCACCGTGTTCAACATGGTCGGCGGCCAGCTGCGCCCGGACCGCGGCCGGGTTCTGCTCGATGGCCACGACATCACCCATGCCTCGCCGCAGAAGCGATTCCGTCGCGGTGTGGGACGCACCTTCCAGGTGGCGCAGACCTTCCTGTCGATGAGTGCTGCTGAAAATGTCCAGATGGCCCTGATCAGCTGCCGGCGGCAAAGCGGCGGCCTCTGGTCGCCGGCCCGGGAGCGTCATCGCGAGAAAGCGGTTCAGCTCCTCGCCCGGGTGGGCATGGCCGAGGCCGCGGATATCCCCTGCTCCGCCCTGGCCTACGGCGACGTGAAGCGGGTGGAGCTCGCCATTGCGCTGGCCGGAGAGCCCAAGCTCCTCCTGATGGACGAGCCCACGGCCGGCATGGCGCCGCGCGAGCGGACGGAGCTGATGGATCTCACCGCGTCCATTGCCGACGCGCAAGGGATCGGCGTTCTTTTCACGGAGCACGACATGGACGTGGTCTTCGGCCACGCGGCACGGGTTCTCGTGCTCCTGCGCGGCCGGATCATCGCGGCCGGAACACCCGACGAGATCCGCCGGAACGAAGAGGTCAAGCGCGCCTATCTCGGGGACGAGCATGCCCTTGAAGCTCCCAAGGGAACGAGGCCCGCATGAGCAAGCCGCTGCTCGAGATCTGGAACCTCTGCGCCTCATATGGCCGCGCCCAGGTTCTCTTCGACGTGACGTTCCGCCTTCATGCGGGAGAAGTCATGGCCCTCGTCGGCCGCAACGGCGCCGGCAAGACCACGACCCTGAAAGCCGTCATGGGTCTGGTCTCGGCATCGGCCAAGCAGGCCACCTTCAAGGGGCACTCCCTCGACAGGCTGCCGACCTACAAGATCGCCCGCCTGGGGCTCGGCTATGTGCCCGAGGACCGGCGCATCTTCACCGATCTCACCGTCGAGGAGAACCTGGAGACGGGACGGCGCCTCGCCGGAGCCGGCCGCTCGCCCTGGACACCGGAGCGGCTTTTCCGCCTATTTCCCAATCTCGCCGAGATGCGGGGACGGCGCGGCAACCAGATGTCCGGAGGCGAGCAGCAGATGCTGTCCATCGCCCGAACGCTCATGGGCAACCCGGATGCGATCCTGCTCGACGAGCCCTCCGAGGGCATCGCGCCGGTTATCGTCCAGACGATGGCCGAGGCCATTCGGGCCATGAAGGCGGAGGGGGTGGCGGTCCTCCTGTCCGAGCAGAACTGGGCCTTCGCCGCCGGCATCAGCGACCGTGCCTGCGTCATCGAGCGCGGCGAGATCCGCTTCCAGGGCTCCATGACCGAGCTCATGGCGGACAAGGCCCTGAGGGCGGAAACCCTCGGGGTTTGATGCCCTAAACCGTTGACGGAGCGGGCCGAAAGGACGATATCAGCCCATCCGGCGCAGCCCCTTCCGCGCCCCATCCCAGACTGTACGCAAGAGGAATCCCCGCTTCATGGGCGTCATCCATGTGACCGACCGGGCCGGCCAGCGCCACACCCTCGAGGCCATCGAGGGCTGGCGGGTGATGGAGATCATCCGGGATTGGGGCCTGCCGATCGAGGGCCTGTGCGGCGGTGCCTGCGAATGCGCGACCTGCCACGTCTTCGTCGCCGAGGAATGGCTCGGCAGGCTCTATCCCCCCACCGAGGAGGAAGAGGACCAGCTCGACACCGTGATGACGCAGCCCAATTCGCGCCTCTCCTGCCAGATCCTCTGGACCCCCGAACTCGACGGCCTGGAGGTCACCCTCGCGCCGACCGGGGCCTGACCGTCACCCTGCCACATTGCCAAAGCTGAAGAGACCGTGCTTCGAAAGGGTCTCTCGAAGGAGCCTGTTCATGACCGACCATATCGAAACGGACGTCGTCATCATCGGTGCCGGGCCCGTGGGCCTGTTCGCCGTGTTCGAACTGGGCCTCCTCGACATCAAATGCCACCTCATCGACATCCTGCCCAAGGTGGGCGGCCAGTGCGCCGAGCTCTATCCGGAGAAGCCGATCTACGACATCCCGGGATTCCCGATGGTGACCGGCCAGGGGCTCGTCGACAACCTGATGGCGCAGATCGAGCCGTTTCATCCGACCTTCCACCTCAACGAGATGGTAGAGAGCCTGGAATCCATCGGCACGCCCGAGGCGCCCCTGTTCCGGGTCAAGACCTCCGAGAACGGCACCACCTTCACCTGCAAGGCCGTCATCATCGCGGCCGGCGGTGGATCGTTCCAGCCCAAGAAGCCGCCGATCGAGAACATCGAGGCCTACGAGGGCACCGGCGTGTACTACGCCGTGCGCAAGATGGAGATGTTCCGCAACAAGAAGGTCCTCATCGTCGGCGGCGGCGATTCCGCCCTCGACTGGACCGTGAACCTGCAACCCATCGCCAAGCGCCTGACCCTGCTCCATCGCCGCGACGCCTTCCGGGCTGCGCCGCACACGGTGGAGAAGATGCGCTCCCTTGTGGCGTCCGGCGAGATGGACCTGCATCTCGGCCAGGTGACCTCCCTCAAGGGCGAAGAGCCCGTTCTGGAAGGCGCGGTGATCCGCAAGGACGACGGATCGGAGTTCACGGTCGATTGCGACGTGATGCTGCCGTTCTTCGGCCTCACCATGAAGCTCGGCCCCATTGCCGACTGGGGCCTGAACCTGCACGAGAACCTGATCCCGGTCGATACGGAGAAGTTCGAGACCAACGTGCCCGGCATCTTCGCCATCGGCGACATCAACACCTATCCGGGCAAGCTGAAGCTCATTCTCTCAGGCTTCCATGAGGGCGCCCTGGCGGCCCAGAAGGTGCACCGCTACGTGTATCCGGAGAAGAAGCTCCTGTTCCAGTACACGACCTCGTCCACGAGCCTGCAGAAGAAGCTCGGCGTCGCGGCCTGAGGCCTTTCACACCGACCTTTCACCAACACACTCTGCACGTTATGGCCGGTCTTGTCCCGGCCATCCCGATTCCGTGGAGCCCCGAGCGTTTCCGATCGAGATCACCGGCACAAGGCCGGTGATGACGTGGGATGTCCAATGCGATCCGGCTCCGCCTTCAAAGCCATTGCTCTTCCTCTTGCGAAGCAGGCCGGTTCCTGAAACTCTCCGGTCCATGACCACCGCGACAGATCTCACCCTCGGCCGCCGCGTGATGGCGATGATCGAGGACCTCGCCCAGCACACGGACGAACCCGGCCGCCTCACCCGCCTCTATCTCTCCGACGCCCATCGCCGGGCTGCGGACGCCACGCTCCGCCTGATGCGCGAGGCGGGGCTGAACGCCCATATCGATGCCCTCGGATCCGTCATCGGTCGGATCGAGGGCACCGATCCGCAAGCCCCTGCCCTCCTCGTCGGCTCCCATATCGATTCCGTGGTCGATGCGGGCCGCTATGACGGCAACCTCGGTGTTGTGCTCGGCATCGCCGTGGTGGAGGCATTGCGGCAGCAGGGCATTGCCCCCGCCTGCCCGATCGAGGTCGTCGCCTTCGGCGACGAGGAGAATGTGCGCTTCCCGAGCAACCTCTCCACGTCCCAGGCGCTTGCCGGCCGGTTCAACCCGGCCTGGCTCGACGGTCGGGACCGGGACGGGACCACCTTCCGCGAGGCGCTGATCCGCTTCGGCGGCGACCCGGACGGGATCGCGGCGCTTGCCCGGGATCCGGCGCGGTACCGCGGGTATCTCGAAGTGCACATCGAGCAGGGGCCGCTCCTCGAAGCAAAGGATCTGCCTGTCGGGATCGTGTCGGCCATCAACGGCATCACGCGGGCGCGCTGCAGCGTAATCGGCGAAGCGGGCCATGCGGGCACCGTGCCGATGACCATGCGTCGCGATGCGCTCGCGGCCGTGGCCGAGATGATCGGCATCGTCGAGCGCGCAGGCTCGACGCGCACCGACACGGTAGCGACGGTGGGCGTCGCGCAGGTGCAGCCCGGCGCGATCAACGTCATTCCGGCACGTGTCGATTTCACGCTCGATGCCCGCTCACCGGACGATGCCGTGCGCCTTGCGATGGTGGAAGACATCATCACCGAATGCCAGGCCGCCGCGCAGCGGCGCGGCGTGACTTTCGCCATCGAGCCGTTCATGGAATCGCCCGCGACGCCCATGGACAAGGATTTGGCCGGAAAATTCGAAGAGGCCATGAGGAGCCTCGGCATCGAGCCGCTGCATCTCTCCTCGGGCGCCGGTCATGATGCGGTCGCAATGGCGGGCCTTTGCCCATCCGCCATGCTGTTCGTGCGCTGCAAGGGCGGCGTCAGCCACAACCCGGCTGAGTCGATCACCATCGAGGACGCGGATGTGGCGGCCCGCGTGCTGATGGACACGGTCAAGCAGATTGCCGCGTGAGATCCACATCATGAAGCAGGCTCCGATAATTGCGTTCGTCGACGATGCCTGCGCGCTGCATCCGATCGTCCTGGAAGGCGTGCGAGACTTCAACAGAACTCTTTTCGCCGGCCATCCGCCGGGCCGGGATCTCGCCATTGCCATCATCGATCCCGACAGCCGCGAGCCTGTCGGGGGACTGTGCGGCCGCATGAACGGCGGTTGGCTCGCCATCGAGCTCCTTTTCGTGCCTGAAGCCTTTCGCGGCATGGGACTTGCCACGCAGCTGATCGCGATGGCCGAGGACGAGGCCCGAAACAAGGGCTGCCGCTCGGCGTGGATCGACACGCTCAACCCCAGGGCTCTCGAACTCTACCGGCGCCTCGGATACGAGATCTTCGGCGAACTCAAGGATTATCCCGTCGGCGGCAGCCGCTTCTTTCTGCAGAAGAAGCTCGGGCCCGTCGCCTGATGCGGATCAGCCGCGCCACTCGTCGGCGAGCACGGCCCAGCGCTCGTGATCGCGCCATTCCCCGTTGATCTTGAGATAGCGCGGTGAATAGCCTTCCTGACGGAAGCCGAGCCGCATGACGAGCGCACGGGATGGCCCGTTCCCCGGCTGGATGTTCGCCTCCAGCCGGTGCAGCCCGAGCTCGCCGAAGGCATGCGAGACCACGAGCCTCACCGCCTCGCTCATGAGCCCGCGCCCGCTGGTGCCGGCCATGCCGTAATAGCCCATATAGGCGCTTTGGAAGAAGCCGCGCACGACCTCGCTCAGATTCACCACTCCGACGATTTTTCCGCTCGCCCGCTCACGGGCAATGAAGCCGATGGAGCGATCGCCGTCGCAGCGGTTGAGATAACCGAGGAAGCTCGCATGATCGCGGCAGGGCGAAACCCAGGGCTCGTGCAGATCGATGCTGGCGAGGTTGGCAGCGACCAGCTCGGCGGCATCCGAGACATGAACGGGACGGATCATAACGCGTGACGACATGAGGTTCATTCCAGCTTCAGGAACCATGGCATAGACACGTCGTTGTCGTCAGCCCCTCCTCACAACATAAGGAATGGACCATGCGAGCCATCATTCTCCCCGCCTTTGCCCTTGTCCTTGGCGCCGGCTTCTTTGCTGCACCGCAGGAGGCGCAGGCCCGTTTCGGCGCCGAGCAGCTGCAGGGGCCAAGCCTTGTAGACAATGTGCAGTGCGTCACGCGCCGCGTCCGCACCGTGCTTCCGAATGGCCGCGTGGTCTTCCGGACCGTGAGGGATTGCGGCGTGCGGCCAGGCTGGGGCCGGGTCGAGCGCTGCCGCACGGTGCGCGAGCGCGTGGTGCGGCCCAACGGACGCGTCGTGTATCGCGAGGTCCGCCGCTGCCGCTGAACACGCGCAGGGCGAAGCCATTCAGGGCCCGGTCTCACCGGGCCCTTTTTCTTTACTCGAGCTCGCCGATGGCGCTTTCGACCGCCTCGACCACTGCGCCCGCGCGCACGAGATCGAGCGCCTGGCGCATCTCGGTCGCGTACCAGCGGTCGCCATCGAGCGCCGGCGGAATAATGGCCCGGATCGCCTCCAGGGCGGCGCGCGAACCCTTGCCGAGCGGATGATCCGTCGCGAGCGGCTCCACGAGCGTGAGCGCCTGCGCGGCCATCAGCAACTCGCCGGCCACGATCTGCTCCACATTCTCGACGACGGTGCGTGCCTTGCGCCCGCACCAGGTCGAGTTGGACACGTGATCCTCCGCATTCGACTTGCCGGGGATCGAGTCGACCGAGCCCGGCGTCGCAAGCCCGCGGTTCTCCATCACCAGCGCCGACAGGGAGCACTGCACGGTTGCAAATCCCGTGTTGAGCCCGCGCTTGCCGGCGAGCAGGTTGCGCGGCAGGCCGTAGGACATGGTGGGATCGATCAGCCGCGCGAGGCGCCGCTCGGAGATCGCCCCGAGATCGGCCATCGCAATGGCGAGGAAGTCCATGGCCTGCGCCATGTACTGACCGTGGAAGTGACCGCCCGAGATCGACACGTAGCCGCCTTGCCCGTCGTCGAAGATCAGCGGGTTGTCGGTGGCGGAGTTCATCTCCGTGCCGATGATGCGCTCCACGTATTCCACGGCCTCGACGGCGGGCCCGTGAACCTGCGGCGTGCAGCGCAGGGAATAGACGTCCTGCACGCGGGGAGCCGCCGGCGCTCCGGGCTGACGCGGCTCGTCGGGAAACACGATGTCGCGCGCAGCCTGCGAGCAGCGCTTCGTGCCGTCGAGAATGCGCAGCAGATTGCGGGCGACGCGGGCTTGGCCCGGATGAGGGCGCGCCTTGTGCACGCGGGGATCGAAGGCCGCGAGCTCGCCGCGCATGGCTTCGAGCGACAGGCACATGGCGATGTCCGCCTGCTTCAGCAGGCGGCGTGCGTCGTGCGTGGCCAGCGCCCCGAGCGCAAGCGACGTGGTCGAGCCGTTGATCAGAGCCGAAGCATCCTTCGCGCCAAGCTCGAAATCGGGATCGAAGCCGGCCGCCCGGATGGCCTCGCGGGCCGGCATCCGGCGGCCGCGATAGATCATCTCGGCCTCCTCGAATCCGCAGACCGCGCCAGCCATATGGGCGAGCGGCGCGAGGTCGCCCGACGCGCCGACGGAGCCTTTTTGCGGAATGACCGGATGCAGGCCCGCATTGACGAACGCGATGAGGCGCTCGACCAGCTCGACGCGGGGGCCGGAATAGTTCGACGCGAACGCATTGGCCCGCAGGAGCATCATGGCGCGGGTTACGTCCTCGGCGAACGGCTCGCCGACCCCAGTGGCGTGGGCATAGACCGTCTTGCGCTGGTAGGCCGCCATGTCGCTGATGAGGACGCGCTGGTCCTTGAACAGGCCGACGCCCGTGTTGAAGGCGTACATGAGCGGCGCGTCGTCGTGCATCCAGGTGCGGTCGATGTAATCCCGCGTCGCCGCAATGCGCTCGCGTGCCTCCGGGGTCAGGGCGGCGGGCGCAAAGGCTCCGCTGGCATCGGGGCGCGCCACACGCACCACATCCTGAATGCCGAGAGTGGCGCCGTCGAGCTTGACCGTCATCGCTGTTCCTCACGTTGAAGAAAAAGGGATACCGAGGCTTCGAACGTCGTGCAACCGCCTCGCCGTCGTCACAGGGCCTGTGCCGGTGATCGCGCTTGTCTGAAGCGCCGCGCCTGTTCGGATCGGGATGGCCCGTCCTGATCCTGCCCCCGTCATCACCGGGCTTGTCCCGGTGATCTCGCCTGTCTGAAGCGCCGGTGCCTCACCGGATCG